>JAIBAS010000186.1 GCA_019695075.1 Promineifilum sp.
GGCGACAAGCTGGCTCTCGCGCCACGTGCCGCTCGCGCCCAACGGGATGGCCCGGTCGCCAATGCGCCAGCCGCGGACGCCCTCGCCCAGCGCCTCGACGCGACCGACGCCCTCCAGCCCCGGCGTGACCGGCAGCCGCGGCAGGCGTCCATACTGGCCGGCGACGGTCAGCAGGTCAGATGGGTTGATCGGCCGGTGGCTCAGGCGCAGGCGCACCTGGCCGGGGCCGGGTTCCTCCATCGGCAGATCTTCGAGTTGCAGCACCTCGGCCGGTGGGCCAAAGCGGTGGAAACGCAGCGCGCGGGCCGGCGGCGCGGTCATGCCGGGCCGCTGTCGCTGTGGGCGGCCAGGAAATCGACCGCGGCCTGCACGCTTTCCTGCGGCTTGACGCGGATGCGCAGGTCTTCGATGCGCCCGTCAGGGCCGATGATGGCGTGACTGCGGATGATGCCCATGTAGCTGCGGCCGTAGGCGGACTTCTCGCCCCAGACGCCATAGGCATCGGCCAGGGCGTGGTCGGGGTCGGACAGCAGCGTGTAGGGCAGTTGCTCCTTGGCGCGCCACCTGGCCAGCTCGGCGGGCGTGTCGGGGCTGACGCCGATAACAGTCGCGTTGCCGGCCTCGATGACCGGGAAGCGGTCGCGGAAGCCACAGGCCTGGATGGTGCAGTTGGGCGTATCGGCCTTGGGGTAGAAGAAGAGCACGACGCGCTGCCCGCGTAGGTCGGACAGCTTCACCGGCCGGTTCTCGTCGGACAGCAGTTCAAAGTCGGGGGCGGGATCGCCAATCTGTAACATGTGTGTGACTCCTTTACGATGTAAGTTCAGGCAAGGTCGCGCCGGCTTCCCTGGCGGCGCGGCGTTCGTCCAGCGCGCGGCGGACGGCTTCATGGCTGGCGCGGTCGATGGGAAAGCGCCAGGCCAGGATGAGCGACAGGCCCAGGGCGAGCGCCGGCAGGGCGGTCACGAGGGCGCGCATGATCATCAGCGCCGCGTCCGGCTGCTGCATGAAAGCGCTGCCGGTATTGGAACTGACGTAGCCCGTGACCGCCAACAGTTGGCCGACGACGAAAACCATGACCCCTGTGCCCAGCTTGCGCAGGAAAACGAGGTAGCCGGTGTATAGACCCTCGCGCCGCTCGCCGGTGTTCAGTTCGTCCACGTCGATGACGTCGGCGACGATGGCCCAGGGGATGATGCTCATGGCCGCGAAACCGACCCCGGCCAGGGCCGCGCCGACAAAGAGCGGGCGGTAATCGCCCGGCCCCAGGAACATGGCCACCGACAGGACGACGACCATGAAGCCGATGCCGATCAGGTAGGCAACGCGCTTATTGGTGCGGCGCATGAGGGCCAGGATGGCGGGGATGCTGAGCAGCGAAAAGGTCAGGACGATGACCAGGAAGAGGCTGTCGAAGCCCGGCGGAACGCGGATGTAATCGACCAGGTAGCGCACCAGGACAACCAGGATGACATCGCCGGTGGCGAAGCACAGCAGGTAGATGAGCGCTGCCAGCCGAAACGGCCGGTTGGCGAAGACCTCGCGGAAGTTGGCCACCGGCCGGATGGGCGAGTCCACCGGTTGCGCGTCCGGCTCGCGGATGACCAGCGCCAGCAGGACGAAGGGCACGGCCATGCTGATGGCCCACAGGCCGGCGGCCAGCATGTAGCCCAACCGCAGCCCGCTCGGCCCGCCGAACCAGGGCGCGAAGACATTCTCGGCCAGCAGCTTGAACGCCCCGGCCGTCACCAGTTGGGCCAGGAAGGCGACGGCCGTCCGCCAGCCGGTCAGGCTGCTGCGCTCGTCGTAGTGGTCGGTCAGTTCCGGCACGAGGGCCAGGTAGGGGACGTTGACGATGGTGAACAGCGTGTCGTAGATCAGGAAGATGAGGCTGTAGTAGAGCAGCAGCGCCGAGTGGCTCTGGAACGGCGGCACGATGAACATCAGGAAGAAGCTCAGCGCGAAGGGGATGGAGCCGAACAACAGAAAGGGCCGCCGCCGACCGAGGCGCGAGTGCAGCCGGTCGCTGATGCTGCCGATGAGCGGGTCGTTGACGGCGTCCCAGACGCGGCCGACGAGCCAGACGCCGCCGGCCAGCCCCGCGCCCAGCCCGACGACGTTGGTCAGAAACACGAACCAGAAGATATTGCGCGCCGTCGATGCCGCCGACGGCCCCCAATCGCCCAGGCCAAAGACAAGCTTGAACGTCGTTGTCAGACGCGGTGTGGCGGTAGCGATGGGAGTCACCCCCGTCCGTAAATCGGCACGGCCGCGCCGTTGATGTCCCTGGCCAGATCGGAGGCCAGGAAGAGGATGACGTTGGCCATCGATTCGGGCGACACCCAGCGGCTGAAGTCGGCGGCCGGCTGGGCGGCGCGATTGGCGGGCGTGTCCATCTTGCCGGGCAGGATGCAATTGACGTTGATGCCGTTGTCGGCCACTTCCGCGGCCAGCGCTTCGGTCAGGCGGATAACGGCCATCTTGGAGGCGACGTAGGGGCCGGCCTCGGCTGCGCCCTGCAGCGCGGCGCGGGCGGCGACGTTGACGATCTTGCCGCGCCCGGCGGCGATCATGTGGGGCACAACGGCCCGCGACATCAGGAAGACGGTGCGCGCGTTGAGGTTCATCATCAGGTCCCACGTCTCGTTCGGCGTGGCGTGCAGCGGCGTGCCCGCGCGATAGCCGCCGGCGGTGTTGAGCAGGATGTCGATGCGGCCGAAGCGGTTGTAGACCTCCGCGACCATCGCGGCCACCGAGGTCTCGTCGAGCAAGTTGCCGGTCACATAGGCGCAGAACTCGCCTTCGGGCACGTCCTGGCCCAGGACTTCGGTCGTCGTCTCGCGGTGGCGGTCCAGTACGGCCACACGTGCGCCGGCGCGATAGAAGGCCCGCGCCGCCGCCGCGCCCAGATTACCCGCGCCGCCAGTGATCATCGCCACCTGCCCGCTAAAATCGAACATAGGCCCTCCACACGCCACGCTGATGCCTCCGTAAATCTATCACGACCGCCCCCCGCGACCAACTGTAGGACGGGTTGGCAACCCGTCTCTTGTAGGACGGGTTGGTAACCCGTCCTACATGCGGGTTCAATTCGGTTGCGAACCCCGCGATCTAACAGTATGATTCGCTCCAGCCCCACTCATGAGGTGGTCTATCAAAACCGTAATGCCCGGACACGTGAAATCCCTTTCCGCCGATAAACTCCGTCTTGTATGCGACCCCAGCGGGTTGGCCTTCGAGACGACGGCCGACGTCGAGCCGTCCACGGCCATCATCGGCCAGCCGCGGGCCACGCGCGCCCTGGAGTTCGGCATGGGGCTGAAGAGCAAGGGCTACAACATCTTCGTCAAAGGGTCGTCGGGCACGGGGCGCAGCGCGGCCATCCGCCACTTCCTGCGCCAGCGCTGCGGCCAGGAGCCGACGCCGCCCGATTGGGTCTACGTCCATAACTTCGACACTCCCCACCGGCCGAAGGCCATGCGCCTGGCCCCCGGACAGGGCGCTGTTCTGGCCGAGCGGATGAAAGAGCTGATCGACAGCGTACAACTGGCGCTGACGCAGGCGTTCGAGAACGAATCCTACCGTCGCACCGTGCAGGCGCTCGACCAGAAGGTGGCCGAGCAGCGCGAGGTGATGCTCGACGCGCTGGAGCGCAAGGCGACGGCGCAGGGCTTCGACTTGCAGGAGACGGCCTCCGGCCTGACCGTGACGACCGGCGAAGACGACAGCGACGAGGCCAACAACGACGACGCCGCCGCCCGCCGCGACACGTTGCGCGCGCTCCAGACCGAGCTACAGGACATCCTGCGCGAACAGCGCCATCGCGAGCGCGACGCCCGCGACGAGCGCCAGAAGCTCGACCGCGACGTGGTCGATGAGGCCACGCGCGAGGAGTTCGAGGCCGTCCTGGCCCTATACGAGGAGCAAGAGCCGGTCAAGGCGTATCTGGCCAATGTCCAGGAGGACTTGCTCGATCAGGTTTCGCGCGCCGCGCCCGGCCTGGACGACAAGGAGTTTGACCAGCTTGTCGATCTGCGCCGCTACGAGGTCAACGTGCTGGTCGACAACAGCGCCGAAGAGGGCGCGCCGGTCGTCGTCCAGTTGAACCCGACGCACGAGAACCTGTTTGGCCTGCTGGAGTATGAGCCGCAGGGCCATACCATCATGACCCACTATACCCAGATCAAGGCCGGCGACCTGCACAAGGCCAACGGCGGCTACCTGGTGATGTACGCGCTGCACATCGTTCGCCAGCGCGAGACGTGGGACGCGCTCAAGCGCGCGCTGAAGGCCGAGGAGATCGAGATGCGCCCGCCGCAATCGGACGGGCCGGTCATCGCCAACACCCTCTGGCCGGAGCCGGTGCCGCTGAACGTGAAGGTCATCCTGCTGGGCAGCGGTCCCGCCTACAACTCCCTCTATGAGAATGATGAGGAATTCGGCGATTTGTTCAAGGTGCGCGCCGACTTCAGCGACACGATGCCGCGCGACACGGCCAGCGAGCAGTCCTACGCCGAGTTCGTGGCCGCCCGCAGCACGGAAGAGAAGCTGCGCCCCTTCGGCCGCGCCGCCGTGGCCAAGATCATCGAGCACGGCTCGCGGCTGGCCGAGCACCAGTGCAAGCTGAGCACGCGCTTCGGGGCCATCGCCGACCTGGTGCGCGAGGCCGACTATTGGGCCGGGCGCAACGGCCACGAGACGGTGACGGGCGAGGACGTGCAACAGGCGCTGGACGAACGCACCATGCGGGCCAACCTGGCCGCGGAGTTGTTCCGCGAACGGGTGCTGGAGGGCGCGGTCTTCATCGCTACGGAAGGCGAGGTCGTCGGCCAGGTCAACGGGCTGGCGGTCGTCGAGATCGGCGAGTTCACCTACGGCGAGCCGGAGCGCATCACCGCGCGCACCTTCATGGGCGACGATGGCATCATCCACATCGAGCGCGAGACCGACATGGCCGGCCCCCTTCACGACAAGGGCGTGCTGACGCTGAACGGCTACCTCGGCGGCACCTACGCCCAGCGCCAGCCGCTATCGGTCAACGCCAGCCTGACATTCGAGCAAAACTATTTCGGCATTGAGGGCGACAGCGCCTCGTCGAGCGAGCTATACGCGCTGCTGTCCAGCCTGGGCGAACTGCCCATCCGCCAGAGCATCGGCGCGACGGGTTCGGTCAACCAGCGCGGTGAAATCCAGTCCATCGGCGCGGTCAACGAGAAGGTCGAGGGCTTCTTCGACATCTGCCGCGCGCGCGGGCTGACCGGCGAGCAGGGCGTCATCATCCCGGCGACCAACGTCATCAACCTGATGCTGCGCGAGGACGTGGTCGAGGCGGCGCGGGCGGGGCTGTTCCACATCTGGCCGGTCACGACCATCAGCGAGGGCCTGAGTCTGCTGACGGGCATTCCCGCCGGCGCGCCCGACGAACACGACGAATACCCGCCCGGAACCGTCCACTACGCTGTCAAGAAGCGGCTGCTGGAACTGGCCACAGAACTGAAGAACTTCGCCGACGACGAAGAGCGCGAATAGCCGCCGGCCGGCTTGCGCCTACAGGCCCAGGTGGTGGGCGGCGCGCAGGATGCCGGCCACGCTCTTGGCGTCGTCCAGCCGGCCGTCGAGCGCCATCGTCGCCAGTTCGGCCAACGGCCACGGCTCCACGGCGATCTCCTCGTCCATGTCCATCGGCAGCGGGTCGTCGCTCAGCCCCTCGGCCAGGAAGAGGGCCATGCGCTCGTTCGACAGGCCGGGCGCGGCCCAGACCTCGCCCAGCGGCGTGAGTGTCTCCGCCCGCTGGCCCGTCTCCTCACGCAGTTCGCGCTGGGCGCAGACCAGCCACGGCTCGTCCGGCTCGCGCGTGCCCGCCGGCAGTTCCAGGATGGTCTGGTCGAGGGCGACGCGATACTGGCGCAGCATCAGCACCGCCGGCCCCGCCTCGCCGGGCACGACGGGCACGAGCACGACCGCGCCGGGGTGCTCGATGCGCCCGCGCTCGTATAGCCGACCGTCGGGCAGCCGGAAGGAATCGACGCGCAAGCGCCATTTTCCCTCCCAGACGATACGGGATTGCAGTAAATCCATTGGCGGCGATGAATCCACCCGACCGCGCCGGCGCGATGAACGGGCTACTTGGGCGGGATGCGAATCTCCTGGCCCACGGAAATCACGTCCGGGTTGGCGATGCCGTTATAGGTCGCCAACTCCTGGGCCGTGAAGCCATAGCGCAGACCAATGCGGAACAGGTTCTCGCCGGCCTGCACAACGTGGATGATCTCGCCGGAGGCCGAGGCGGTGGGGTCTACCGCGGGCGGCTGCGTAGCCGCCGGTTCGGCTGTGGGCGGTGGTGGCGTGGGACTGGCCTCCACCGGCACGGGCAGTGGCGTGGGCGTGGCGGTCACGGGAAACACGGGCGTCGCCACCGGCAGGGTGGGCAGCAAGACGCCGGCGGTCGTTGCCGTCGGCTCGATGCGGTTCTCGCTGCCGGGCGCGGGCCGCTCACAGGCGCTCAGGGCCAGGGCCAGCACGATCAGCGCCGCCAATACGAAAGGCAAGGGTATGCGTTTCACCCGCCACCTCCTCTTGATCGCTCAATAGGCTCGCGGCCGTCTCTCGTCGCGGGGCAGCAAGACAAGACGGTCGGACATGTCAACATAACGCAGTCTATCATACAGCACAGGCGAGGGCAAGATGCCGAATGGGCGGATCGTCGTATAATGGAGCCGATGCTTGCCCGGAATACATGTCAAACCTGGGGGCCGTAAGGGTGGCCGCGCCACATTCACCGCACGCCGAACAACAGACGCATATCGGCATCAACGCCCATCTTCTCTCCGGCGAGGCGGGCTATCGGCGCGCGGGCATCCACCAGTACGTCTACCAGGTGCTGCGCCACTTGCCGGCCACGGCCGGCCGCCGCTATACCGTCTACACCCGCCAACCGGCGGCGGCCGACGACCCGCCTAACCAGCGCCGCCGGGCCACGCCCCTGCCGACCGAGCGGCGGCTGGCGCGCATCGTCTGGGAACAGGCGGTCTGGCCCTATGCCGCGCGACGCGACCGGCTGGACTTGCTGCATAGCATGGCCTTCGCCATGCCCCGGCTGGTCCCCTGCCCGGCCGTCGTCACCATCTACGACCTGAGCTTCGTCCACTACCCCGACAGCTTCCCGACCCTTCAGCGGCGCTATCTGGAGAGGGTCACGGCCGACTCCTGCCGCCGGGCGCGCCGCCTGATCGCCATCTCCGAATCCGGCCGGCAGGACGTTCACCGCGTCTACGGCGTGCCGCTGGAGCGGATCGATGTCGTCGTGCCCGGCGTGGCCGTCGCTTACCGGCCGCTGCCGCCGGAGGAGGTCGCCGCCTTTCGCCGCCGTCTCGACCTGCCGGAGCGCTTTCTGCTGCACGTCGGCACCCTCCAGCCGCGCAAGAACGTGCCCCTGTTGCTCGACGCGCTGGCCCGGCTGGGGCGCGACGACGCGCCGCTGGTGCTGGTGGGCGGCAAGGGCTGGCTCTACGACGCGATCTTCGCCCGCGTGGCCGCGCTGGGGCTGGAACGGCGGGTGCGCTTTGCCGGCTACGTCGATGACGACGACCTGCCCCTGTGGTACAACGCCGCCGCGGCGCTGGTGTTGCCGTCGCGCTATGAGGGCTTCGGCCTGCCCATCGTCGAGGCGCTGGCCTGCGGCACGCCCGTCGTGGCCGCCAACGCCTCCTCGCTGCCGGAGGCGGGCGGCGCGGCGGCGCTGTACTTCGCGCCCGATGACGACGCCGCACTGGCCGCGTGCCTGGCCGATGTCCTCGACCGGCCGGAGGTGGCGGCCCGGGCGCGCATCGAAGGGCCGGCCCAGGCGGGCCGTTTCTCCTGGGCGCGGGCCGGGCAGGAGACGGCCGCCGTTTACGACCGTGCTCTCGCCGCGCCGGAAGGGCCACGATGAACCAGCGCGTCGTTCATTGGGTCACCATTGCCGTTGACCTGCTGCTCATCAATCTGGGCTTCATGCTGGCCTACGTGGCCCGCTACGTCTGGCAGTTGTTCCTGGAGGTGACGGCCTACGCGCCCTATCGCGCTTACCTGGGCCAGCAGCTAGTCCTGACCGTGCTGCTGGCGCTAACGTTCCAGACGACCGGCGTCTGGCGGCGGCGCAGCGATTCCTGGCTAGAGGAGGTTGCGCGGGCGGGCACGGCCACGGCCGCGGGCATCACCCTGATGATGGCTGTGACCTTCTTTTTCCAGCCCGCGCCCTTCTCGCGGCTGCTCATCTTCTGGGCGCTGGTGTTTATCGTCCTGTTCATCGGCGCGGCGCGGCTCATGCGCCGGCTGCTGCTCAACGCGCTTTATCGGCGCGGCATCGGCGCGGAGCGGGCGCTGGTGGTCGGCGTGGGCGAGGCGGGCCGCAGCCTGATCCGCACCCTCCTGGCCCGGCCCGACCTGGGCTTTGCCGTGGCCGGCTATCTCGACGACGGCGGCGGCGAGAACAACATCGGCCTCGGCCGCATCCCCCGCCTGGGCCACTACGACGACCTTGAGCGCCATCTGGCCGTGCTGGCCCCCGTCCACACCGTCTTCATCGCCCTGCCCGGCGAGATGCACAGGCAAATGCTGGACCTGCTGCAACTGTCGCAACAGCACGGCGCGCGCGTCCAGGTCGTGCCCGACCTGCTGCAACTGAGCCTCAACCGGGTGGAGTTCAGCAACATGGGCGGCGTCCCCGTGCTGGGCGTGCGCGACATGAGCGTCGTTGGCCACAACCGCCGCTTCGACCAACTACTCAAGCGCGTGCTCGACCTGGCCATCGTGATCCTGTTGGGCATCCCGGCGCTGATCCTGATGGCCATCGTGGCCATCGCCATCCGGCTGGATTCGGGCGGGCCGGTGCTCTACGCCTCGCCGCGCGTCGGCCGCGACGGCCGGCCGTTTGCCATGTACAAGTTCCGCTCGATGGTCGTGGGCGCGGACGAGCAGAAAGAGGCCCTGCGGGAACTGAACGAAGCTGACGGGCCGATGTTCAAGATCCGCGACGATCCCCGCCTGACGCCGGTCGGCCGTGTCATTCGCCGCCTCAGCCTCGACGAGTTACCGCAGATCTACAACGTATTGCGCGGGCAGATGAGCCTGGTGGGGCCGCGGCCGCCCCTGCCGGAAGAGGTAGCCGCCTACAAGCCGTGGCACCAGCAGCGTCTGGCCGTCGTCGGCGGCCTGACGGGGCTATGGCAGGTCAGCGGCCGGTCAGACCTGACGTTCGACGAGCTGTGCCTGCTGGATATTTACTATATCGAGAACTGGTCGTTGGCGCTGGACGTGCGCATCCTATTGCAGACAGTGCCGCACTTGTTGAGCCGGCGGGGGGCGTATTGAGGTGGGCGCATTGCTCCATCGCGCGATTGCCAGTAGTATCTGCTGGGCGGCGCGATCCTGCTTGAAACCGGACAAGTACTATGAACGATCTGCCACTGTTTGAGAATCGAGCCTCTATCTCACCAACCTATCGTCCCGATGCTCAGATCGTGCTCTTTCATGGCGATGCGGCCGAGTTCGTCGATTCGCTGCCGTCTGAGTCGGTCAAACTCATTGTCACATCGCCCCCATACAATTTGGGTAAGGAGTACGAAGACCGGGTTTCCATCGAGCGTTATCTGGAGCAACAGGCCAACACGATTGAGAAAATGTATCGTGTGCTACATCCCCAGGGCAGCATCTGTTGGCAAGTGGGCAACTTCGTCGAGCGCGGCGAGGTGTACCCACTCGACATCTACTATTACCCACTCTTCAAGCGGCTGGGGCTACAACTGCGCAACCGAATTGTCTGGCATTTCGAGCACGGCTTGCACACCAGCAAGCGCTTCTCCGGGCGCTATGAGACGATCCTGTGGTTCAGCAAAAGCGCCGAGTACACGTTCAATCTCGATCCGGTTCGCATTCCCTCCAAGTACCCCGGCAAACGGCACTATAAGGGGCCAAACAAGGGCAAGCCTTCCGGCAACCCGCAAGGCAAGAACCCGTCTGACGTTTGGGAGGGTCTGGCGCAGGAATGGGAAGATGGCTTCTGGGACATCCCGAACGTCAAGTCCAACCATCCCGAGAAGACGGAGCACCCCTGCCAATTCCCCATCGAATTGGTTGAGCGCTGCATTCTGGCGTTGACGAACGAGGGCGATTGGGTGTTCGATCCCTATGCCGGTGTGGGATCGGCGCTTATTGCGGCGATTAAGCGCGGCCGTCGCGGCATGGGCAGTGAGCGCGAGGCTGCCTATGTGGCCGCAGCGCAGCAACGGATCGAAGCCTTCTCAAACGGGGGACTGAAGATTAGGCCATTGGGCAAGCCTGTGCATGTCCCATCCGGCCGCGAACGGGTATCGCAACGGCCCCCAGAGTGGCAGGAGCCAACAGGGCAAGGTCGTTTGCTGGAAGAGCAAGAAAGGTACGAATGATTATCGGCGGCGTTTACTCTTTCAACCAAGGTTTAGAGGTCGTGACGGCTAACTACGCCGACTCGTTGGCCGAGGTCTATCGCGTCATCAATTCTGTTGACGCCGCGCTCTTCAAGACAAAGATAAGCTCTGAGAAGACTATGCCGGGACGGTTACTGTACCATCCCAAGTCGCTCAATGTTGCTTTTCGCGCCCACTTTGCGGCTCTCGGCTGGCGGACGCACCGGGTGCATTGCGACTATCCAGCGAGTTTCTATACAGCCGATTACACACCAAAGGGAACGGTGCGCGGCGCTTTTCGCGAGATGGATTTCGTGAAGGAACGACTTGGGGTCGAAGTCCAATTCGGCAAGTACGCCTTTATGGTCTACAACGTCTGCGCCAAGATGACCATCTTTCACAATGAGGGCATCATCGATGCCGGCATCGAGATCGTGCCTCTCAAGGAACTGGCCCTGCAGATGTCATCCGGCGTGTCCTACTTCGAGCAGATCGTCTGGGATCTGGAACGCCGTGGGGTGTCCAACATCGACATTCCGGTACTCATCCTGGGCGTCGCTGCCTAGCCTTTATTCCCCGTCTTCGTCACCTTCTACACTCGGCTGATCCATCCGCAACACCTCCCCATGCATGTTCACGACGACGCGAAAGCCCATCATGGCCAGCATTTCGCGCGCCTGGGTGGGCACGCCCTGGGCCAGAATCTGGTCCATGGTGATGTTGCGCAGCGAGGAATCGACGGCCGCCTTGGTCATCAGGTCGTCGCTGCCCAACATTTGCAGCGCCTGCTGCACGGCGATGTCGCGATTCTGCTGGAGTTGCTCCAGGAAGAACGCCAACACCTGCCGGTCGATGATCTCCGCGTCGATGTGGCGGTGGAAGCCGTCATCGTCGAAGACGTACTGCGCCTCGCCGCCGACCACGGCCGTGGCCAGCAGATTATCGTTTTCGTCGTAAATCGTACCCTCAAAAATCGCCTGTCGTGCCATAATAGATCGCCTCGCGTGAATGGGGCGATCATACCACAGGCCGCGGGTTGTGGTCGGCTTCTCTTACATCTCTGAGCTTTGCAGCCAGACTCACAGGCCTAGAAACGCCTAAATCAGAGATGAGGGCCATTTGGTCAGTCGTGCCGGCCTCGTGTCCTATGCTATAATGGACAGGTTAAGAAGGTGGAATTACATTGTTTAGACCTCTCGACTGGTTACTCGGTTTTTTCTCGCTCGATATCGGCATCGACCTGGGGACGGCCAACACGCTCGTCGCTGTGCGCGATAAGGGCATCGTCATCAATGAGCCGTCGTGGGTGGCCATCAATAAGCGCACCCGCCGGCCGCTGGCCATCGGCGCCGAGGCGCGCGAGATGGTCGGCCGCACCCCCGGCGACATCGTTGCCATCCGCCCCCTGCGCGACGGCGTGATCTCCGAGTTCGAGATCACCGAGGCGATGCTGAAATACTTCATCGACAAGGCCCACGAGCAGATGCTGGTGCCCTTTCCCCGGCCGCGCGTGGTCGTCGGTGTACCCAGCGGCGTCACCGAGGTGGAGAAGCGCGCCGTCTATGACGCCACCATCTCCGCCGGCGCGCGCGAGGCCTATCTCATCGAAGAGCCAATGGCCGCGGCCATCGGCTCCGGCCTGCCGATTATCGAGTCCCGCGGCAGCATGATCGTCGATATCGGCGGCGGCACGACCGAAGTGGCCGTGTTCGCCATGGGTGGCATCGTCGTCAGCCGCTCCATCCGCGTGGCGGGCGACGAGATGGACGAGGACATCATCGGCTACGTGCGCAACAAGTACAACCTGCTTGTCGGCGAGCGCATGGCCGAACGGTCAAAGATCGCCATCGGCTCGGCCTTCCCTCTGCCGGAGGAGAAGACGATGTCGGTGCGCGGCCGGAACCTGATCACCGGTCTGCCGCAGGTCGTCGAGATCAGCAGCATTGAACTGCGCGAGGCCATGTCGCCATCGATCAACGTCATCGTCGATACCGTCCTGGACGCGCTCGATGAGACCCCACCCGAACTGGTCTCCGACTTGATTGAGACCGGCGTGTGTCTGGCCGGCGGCGGCGCGCTCATTCAGGGCCTGGCCGACCGCCTGGAAGACTCGGTGAAGATGCGCGTCTGGGTGGCCGAAGACGCCATGACCTGTGTCGCCCGCGGCGCCGGGCGTGTATTGGAAGACCTGGACAACTACGAGCGCGTCCTTGTGGGCCTCCATCGAGGCAGCACGCGCCACTAGCGCCGCCCTCCCGGCGGCGGCCGGCAACCACCTATGAACCTCGGACGAACCCAACAGCGCATCCGCTGGCTAACGGTGGCCGTCCTCGTCGGCAGCGGCCTGCTGCTGACCATCCTCGACAGCACCGGCGCGCTGGTCGGCGTGTTCGGCTTCCTGCGCGATCCTCTGACCGGCATCACCGCCTGGACATCGGCGCGCACTGAGGCCGTCAGCGATGTCGTCTCCGGCCCGCGCAACCTGGCTGCCGCGCGCGAAGAGATCGCCGCGCTGGAGGCTCAGGTGGCCGAACAGGAGCGCGAGCTGGAGGAACTGCGCGAGATTCAGAACGAAGCCCAACTCCTGCGCGAGTTGTTCGGCGAAGCCGCCCAGACACCGGAGTACAGGCGCGTCATCGCCGACGTGATCGGCCAGGACACCAACCCGACCATGCAGAGCATCATCATCAACAAGGGCGTTGACGATGGCGTGCGCACGGGCATGCCGGTGGAGGCGGCGCGCGGCCTGGTGGGCCAGGTCTATAACGCCACCAACCACGCCGCCCAGGTGGTATTGCTGACCGAGACCGCCAGCGCCATCCCCGTGCGCCTGGGCACGACGCGGGCGACGGGCATCCTGCGCGGCGCGGGCCGCGGCGCGCTGCCGACCATCGACTGGATCGACCTGCAATACGATGTCCAGGTCGGCGAGTTGGTCGTGACCTCCGGCCTGGACGGCAAGTTCCCGCAGAACCTGGTCATCGGCCGGGTCGTCGACGTGACGCGCAACGAGGCCGAGCTGTTCCAGCAGGCGGTCGTGCAGCCGGCCGTTGACTTCCGCACGCTGGAGACGCTGCTGGTTGTGACCGAGTTTCAGTCAGTCGATCCGCAGTTCTTCAACCAGGAGCCGTAGCCGTGGCCGTCAGCTTCTACGCCGCCATTCCCCTGATGGCCCTGCTGGCCATTGTGCAAACGGCCGTGCTGCCCCATTTTCCCATCGCCGGCGTAGAGCCGCAGTTGCTCTTTCTGGTCGCCCTGGCCTGGGGGCTGGTGCGCGGGCTGGAGGATGGGCTGGTGTGGGCGTTCATCGGCGGGCTGTGGTCTGACCTCTTCTCAATGGCCCCGGTGGGGCTGTCGTCGCTGGCCTTCATGGCCGCCGTGGCCGCGGCCGTGCTGCTGCAACAGGTCATGCCGCCGCGCCGTCTGCTGGTGGCTGCGCTCATGGCCGCGCTGGGCACGCTCATCTATCTGGTCATCAGCATCGTTGTGTTGGGGCTATTGGGACATGGCCTGTCGGCCGCCGGGCTGGCTCAGTTGTTGCCGCTCTTTATCCTGCACATGGTGGTCATCCTGCCGATCTACTTGCTGCTGCAATCGCTGGTGCGCGTCCTGAAGCCGCGCCGGGTCGAGTTCTAGCGTCGAATCTGTGTAATCGCTGAAATCAATGGCTTTTGGCCCCGCGGGGGGCTATAAGTTGAGGTTGCCATGTCTAGCAGCGGCTGGAAAGCACCTGAGGAACGCGACCCGGAGATTCAACAAATCCCCGGCATTGGCGCGCGCCTGCTGTTCATGCGCGTCGGCATCATCCTTGTGCTGACCCTGCTGGTCTATCGCGTCTACTCCATTCAGCAGACCAAAGGCCCAGACCTGACCCTCCGCGCCAAAGATAACCAGATCGCCACTCTGACAACCGACCCGCCGCGCGGCGTCATCGTCGATCGCTACGGCAAGCCGCTGGCCATCAACAAGCCGAGCTTCAACGTCACCATCATCCCCGCCTTCCTGCCCGATGATGAGGCTGAGCGGCAGGGCGTTTATGAGCAGTTGAGCGCCCTGACGCAAGTGCCGGTGACCAACACGGTCAATCAGGAATTGCAGATCGTCCTGGCCAATCCGGAACTGGTGAGCAACTATAGCCGGCTGGCCGAGATCTATGGCGCGTCGGTCGAGGAAACGCTCGACGCCGCCGGCGTGGTCGAGCAGCAGCCGGACAGCATCGAGGGCATCGTCAACGAACATAGCTTCGCGCCCTACGTCCCGGCCGTCATCACCACCGGCGTGTCCATCTCCGTCGCCTACCAGATCGAGCAACAGAGCATCTTCCTGCCCGGCGTGCGTGTCTTGCCGGAGCCGTTGCGCGAGTACCCGTCGGGCGAGTATACCGCCCACCTCATCGGCTATATGGGGCCGGTGCCGAACCAGAGCTGGATCACTGAACTGGGCTATGAACGCGATGACCGCGTCGGTTGGGCCGGCCTGGAGGCGTCGATGGAGATTGAACTGGCCGGCCAGAAGGGCGAGCGCCAGATCGAGCAGGACTGGACCGGCCGCGAGGTGCGTCAGATCGGCGAGGAAATCTCGCCGCAGGCCGGCCTGAATCTGCACCTGACGCTTGACCTGCGGCTTCAGGAGATCACCGCCGATGTCCTGGCCCAATTCATGGAAGCCAACAGCCTCGCCGTGCGCACTGACAACGTCACCGGCGAGCGCAGTTTCCCGGAGATCGAACAGGCGGCCGTGGTGGCCCTCAATCCGAAGACAGGCGAAGTACTGGCGATGGTCAACTTCCCGACCTTCGACAACAACCGCTTCCAGACGGAAGTGCCGGTGGAGTACTATCTCGGCCTGGCGCGCAACGAATACACGCCCCTGGTCAACCACGCCATCAGCGGCACCTACCCGCCCGGCTCGACGTTCAAGCTGGTGCCGGCGTCGGCGGCGCTTCAGGAAGGCGTCGTCTCGGCCGAGCGTTACCTATTCGACCCCGGCACCATCGAAATCCCCAATCGCTTTGCGCCCAACGACCCCGGCCGCGTCCAGGAGTTCGTGTGCTGGAATCCGGCCGGCCACGGGGCCATGAACATGCGCCTGGGTATCGCCAACTCCTGCGACGTGTACTTCTACAAGATCAGCGGCGGCTTCGACCAGGACGGCGAGTTCGTCGAGGGCCTGACCGTCGACCGCATCGATGTCTATGGCACTCAGTTCGGCTATGGCCGCGTCCAGGGCATCGAGTTGCCGCTGGAGGCCGAGGGCAACCTGCCGACCCGCGCCTGGAAGCGGCAGACCCAGGGCGAGCCATGGTCAACCGGCGACGACTACAACCTCGGCATCGGCCAGGGCTTTATGACCGCCACGCCGCTGCAACAGGCCCAAATGGTCTCGGTCATCGCCAACGGCGGCTTCCTCTACCGGCCGAGCATCATCCACCACATGACCGACGCCGAGGGCAACATCGTCCTCGTCGACGACAAGAGCCAGATCATCGCCCGCGCCCACCAGGATCGCAACGGCCAGGTCGTCGTCACCGACGCCGCAGGCAACCCCATCGATAATACCTTCGGCATCCAGTTCGACGCCGAGGGCAATTACATCTTCCAGGGAGAGGTCATCGATACGCTGGCCGTCGATCCGCAGTACATCCAGGTCGTCGCCGACGGCATGGAGATGGTCAACAACCGGATGAGCGACACGGAGTACTTCACCGGGGCCACCTACGTCGATTGGGACGCGCTGGAAGCGCAGATCGGGGCGACGGCCGGCAAGACGGGCACGGCCGAATACTGCGACAACATCGCCATCGAGCACGGCTGGTGTCGGTTTGAAGACATCGCTCAACGGCGCATCCTGCCCACCCACGCCTGGTATGTCGGCTACGCACCGGTCGATGACCCGCAGATCGCCGTGGCCGTCTTCGTCTTCAACGGCGGCGAGGGTTCGCAGTGGGCCGCGCCGGTCGCCTGCCACGTCATGGCCGCCTACTTCGGGGCGGGCCAATACGCCGTCACGACCGGCAATGTCAGCCCGGAAGAGGCCGCCGAACTGCCGACCGTGTGCCAATCGACCGTCTTCAACCCCGAAGTGCCGCAGACAGAGGAGCAGCTCGCGGCCCAGGACGCGCTGCTGGAGCAGATCCAACCGACACCCATCCCGGTCAACCCCGACAACAACTAGAGGGCCGAGCGCCAATCGCTGACGCCCGCCCGCGTTTGTGCTATCATCTCGCCTATGGCAACCATCATTCTCGTGCGCCATGGCGAAAACGACTGGTCCAAGAAGAATAAGCTGGCCGGTTGGCTGCCGGGCGTCCACCTGAATGAGGCCGGCCACCGCCAGGCCGAAGCCGTGGCCCAGCGGCTGGCCGTGCTGCCCATCAAAGCCGTCTACAGCAGCCCCCTGACGCGCTGCATGGAGACGGCCAGCTACATCGCCGACACCCACCACCTGAGCGTCCAGCAACTGGAAGAAGTGGGCGAGGTGCGCTACGGCGACTGGGAAGGCAAGAAGATCAAGAAACTGGCCCGCAAGCCGATGTGGCACGCGGTGCAGTTCTTCCCCAGCCGCGCCCAGTTTCCGCAGGGCGAGGCGCTGCGCGACGTGCAGGCCCGCGCCGTGACCGCGCTGGAAGAGACGGCCGCGCGCCACGAGAAGGACGTGATCGTCGTCGTCTCCCACGCTGATGTCATCCGGCTGTTGCTGGCCTACTATCTGGGCGTCCATATCGACCTGTTCCAACGGCTGGTCATCGCCCCCGCCTCGGTCAGCATCCTGGCACTGGCCCCCGGCGGCCTGGTGCGCGTCTTGCGCCTGAACGACGACGGCCCGCTGCACGCCCCCACGCTGCCGGCCCCACCCAGGGATACGAAAAAGAACAAGAAGAAAGACTCGCCCGCCGCGGTTGTCGCCGGCGACGAAGAAGAATAAGCAGACATGGCCCACCAAATCGACCTGAATCCGGCAACTCACCTGACCATCGGCACCATCGGCGTTCCCGGCCAGCGCACATTCTTCCTGCAGGGCGGCCGCGGCGCGCAGACCATCTCGCTCGTCATCGAAAAGGAGCAGGCCGTCTTGCTCGCCAGCAGTCTGGAAACGTTTCTGGAAGAACTGGAGCGCAAGGACCCGGCGCGCGCGCGCGAAGCGGCCGAGCCGATGTGGATGGATATGCGCCTGCGCGAGCCGGTCGAGGAGCTGTTCCGCGTGGGTAACATGGGTCTGGGTTTCAGCGAGGAGAATAGCCTGGTCGTCCTCATCGCCTATGAACTGGTGGAAGAAGGCGAAGACCCCAACGTGGTCAGCTTCTGGGTGACGCGCGCCCAGACGCAATCGCTCATCAAGCACGTGACCGAGGTGGTCAAGCAGGGCCGGCCCATCTGTGGCAACTGCGGCCGCCCCATCGACCCCGACGGCCACTTCTGCCCCAACCGCAACGGCCACCGCCACTGACGCGCCCGCCCGCGGCGACCTGAGGAGCAAAGGACACAGACATGACCGAGATGGCCAGCGGCGACGTTTTGCAGCTATTGCAAGACGGCACAGTGGAGGTCGAGGGGCTGCTGCCCTGGAGCTCCAACTACGCCTTCCTCGTGCGGGTGTGCGAGGGGCCGCTGGCACTGGGCGCGGTCTATAAGCCACGGCGGGGCGAACGGCCGTTGTGGGACTTCGCCCAGGGCACGCTCTGCCAGCGCGAACTGGCCGCCTTTCTGGTCAGCGAGGCGCTGGGCTGGCACATCGTCCCGCCCACAGTGCTGCGCGACGCCCAGCACGGCCCCGGAACCATTCAACTCTACATCGACCACGACCCGGCCCGCCATTACTTCACCATCGAGGGCGAGCCGAGTTTTCGGTCGCAGTTGCAGCGCATCGCTCTGCTGGACATCCTCATCAACAACGCCGACCGCAAAGCCGGCCATGTGCTACTCCAGGAGACCGACGCCCCCGACGGTATTGAGCGCCTGTGGGGCATCGACCACGGCATTTGCTTCCATAGCGACCCCAAGCTGCGCACCGTCATCTGGGAATTCGGCGGCATGGCCATCCCCGATACCCTGCGCGAGGCGCTGGTCGCCCTGCGCCAGCGCCTGGCCCAGCCGGCCGACGCGACGACGACGGCGCTGGCCGCGCTGCTGACAGATGCCGAGATGGACGCCCTGCGGCGGCGTCTGGGACGACTGATCGACCGGGCCATGTTCCCCCAACCGGGGCCGGGACGCCATTACCCCTGGCCGCCGGTCTGATAGCGAACCAATTCACAGCGGGCGACGCCGGCCGGCGGCCGGGCAGGGCGAGAAATGGATACGAGCATCCAGCGGGCGATTGAACTCATCGGCGAGGCCAAGCACATTGTCGCCCTGACCGGCGCGGGCATCAGCACGCCATCGGGCATCCCCGACTATCGCAGCCCTAAGTCGGGCCTGTGGAAGAAGGCCGAGGACATGGTCGAGGTGGCCTCCAGCCTGGGCTTCCGGCGACAGCCACAGCGCTTCTACGAGTGGCTGCGCCCTCTGCTGGGCATCATCCGCGAGGCGACGCCCAATCCGGCCCATATCGCCCTGGCTCAACTGGAGGCCGCCGGCAAGCTGGAGGCGGTCATCACCCAGAACATCGACCTGCTGCACAGCCGCGCCGGCTCGCGCACGGTCTATGAACTGCACGGCCACCTGCGCGAGGTCGTCTGCCCGGCGTGCCACTACGTCACTTCGGCCGCCGATGCGCTGGACGCCTTCATGACGGCCGGCGTCACCCCACGCTGCCGGCGCTGCCACCACATCATGAAGCCCAACCTCGTCCTCTTCGGCGACCTGTTGCCGCGCGCGCCGCTGCGCGCGGCCCAGCAAGCCACACACGCGGCCGATCTGATGATCGTCGCCGGCTCGTCGCTGGAGGTCTCGCCGGCCTGCGACCTGCCGGAGATGGCCAAGGCCCACGGCGCGCGGCTCATCCTGCTCAACTACGGCGCCACCCACATGGACGATGTCGCCGATGTCATCATCCACGATGACGTGGCCGAGGTCTTGCCGCGCCTGGCCGCGCCGTGGACGGCGCCGCGCCTGGCCGATGCCCTGGCGGTGCTGATGGCCGCGACGACGGCCCCGCTGGCCCCGCTGATGGCGGCTCTGGACGCGCCGGACGCCGAGCAGGCCGGCGTGTCCCCGGCAGCGTAAGAAGCCGTCCGCCCGGCGCGTCAGAGAGGGAGTGCGGTCCTGTTTTCGTTTTGGAAAGAGAGTATGCAAAAGGAACGTGTCATCATCATCGGCTCCGGCCCGGCCGGCCTTTCGGCGGCCATCTACATCGCGCGGGCGACATTGAATCCACTTGTCCTGACCGGCACGCAGATCGGCGGGCAGATTTCGCTGACCTACGAGGTCGAGAACTACCCCGGCCTCTATAACCCCAAAGCCACGCCGACCGGCCCCGACATGGTCGAACTGATGCAGAAGCAGGCCGCCCATTTCGGCGCGCGCTATGCCAATGAAGAGGTCGTCGAGGTGGACTTCCGCCACGGGCCGCCCTTCACCATCAAGACTCACGCCAACACCTACCAGGCCGATGCCGTCGTCGTCACGTCGGGAGCCTCGCCCCGGCACCTGGGCGTTCCCGGCGAAGAGGAGTTCGTCGGCCGCGGTGTCAGCTATTGCGGCACGTGCGACGGCTTCTTCTTCCGCGGCAAGGAAGTGGTTGTGGTCGGCGGCGGCGACAGCGCCCTGGAAGAAAGCATCTTCCTGACCAAGTTCGCCACCAAGGTGACGGTCGTCCACCGCCGCGACGAACTGCGCGCCGGGCAGACGCTGCAAAACCGCGCCTTCGCCAACGAGAAGATTCACTTTATCTGGGATACGGTTTTGGAGTCGATCGAGGGCAACGGCACGGTCAACTGCGTCCAGTTGCGCAATCTGAAGACGGGCGAGCGGCGCGAGATGGCCACCGACGGCGTCTTCGTCTTCATCGGCCACTATCCCAATAGCCAGTTCCTCACCGGCCAACTGGCGATGGACGAGCACGGCTACGTCATCACCGACGAATTCATGCGCACCAACGTGACCGGCATCTACGCCGCGGGCGAGATTCAGGACCCGCACTATCGCCAGATCGCCACGTCGGTCGGCCAGGGTGTGGCCGCGGCCATGCAGCTGGAGCGCTGGCTGAGCGCGCAGGAATAGCCGCCGGGCAACAGGCGGACAGAGCGACGGGCGCGGCCGATGGCCGCGCCCGTTTTGTTTGCGGGGGTCTAGGGGGCGTCGCCGACGGCCGCGCCAACGATGCGCTCGTGCAGGGCGACGAAGTCATCGTAGCTGGTCACGCCGGCAACCTCGACGAGGAAGTCGCGCAGCGAAGGGCTGGCGGCGCGCAGGTCGCGCAGCATCGGCCCGATGGGGTTCGCGCCGGCCGCGCCGCCCGGCTCGGCGGCGTAGCCGCCATAGAAGGCGAAGAAGGCCTGATTGAGCTTGCGGATGGCATAGCCGTGGCTGACGAAGACCTGCCGCCGCGCCTCCATGTAGGCCTCGGCCTCCGCCACTTTGCCCACCATCAGCAGCGCATCGACCGTGACGCGCGTCGCGCTCAGTTCGGCGCTGAAGTCGAAAGGTTGCAGCGGCGAGGGCGCGTTCAGGCTTGCCCGATTGTAGAGAGGCACACTCGACAGCGGTATGAAGCGCATCCGCACCCCTGTGATCGGGTAGAAGCGGGCCATCACCTCCGGCCCGACCTCGCGCTCGACCAACGAGGCCACCGTCTCATTGATCATGCGCATCTCCGGCGAGGCCAGGTAGCGCACCCCCAGCTGGTGGAACGACAGCCAGTGGTGTGTCCACTCGTGGGCCGTCGTGCCCGTCAACCAGTAGATGCTGTCGCTCTCGGCGATCATGGCCGGATAGGTTCCCAGCCCGCCGATGGGCACGACCAGCGCCGACAGGTCAAGCTGGTCGAAGATGGCTTGTTCCAGCGCCTCCTTGTCGGCCGTTGACAGGCCGGGCACCAGCGAGGCGTAATTGACCTGGGCGATGCGGTCGCGCGGCGAGACGATGAGCATATAGGGCGTCGGCGTCATCTTCATGAAGACGGGCGGCCAGATCTGCCCGCCGACAGTCAGTCCCTCTTCGCGCAGCAACACCGCCACCTGCTGCTGCACCAGGGCTTCGGCGCGCGGCTGCCGGGCGCGCAAGTCAGCGCGCAGGGCATCGACCTCGGCCTGCATCTCGGCCGTCGCCGCGGCCGGATCGGCCACGGTTGGGTCGGCATAGACGCGCTCGATATCCCCCTCCAACACCTGTGCCTGGCCCAACTGGTCGAGGAAAGTCAACACCAGTTCCTTGTTGGCCTTGGCCGCGGGGTCGTCGCCACGGCCGTCGCGAATGCCGCGCAGCTTGTCCAGCAGCGCTTGCGTCGTCCAGCCGACGAAGTCGAAGCGCGTCTCCGGGGCGATGAGGGTGTTCAGGCGGTAGCCGGGATCGCCAAACGCCGGCCACTCCGGCGAAAGGAGGGCCAGGGCTAGGAGGAAGAGCAGTGTCAGTCGGATGCCTAGCCGCGCGCGGCGGAACATGCCGGCGATCATAGGCCCACCGCCGCCGGCGCGCCAACAGATCCGCGGCAGCCTAAGCGGAGGCTCATTCTGCCGCACGTTTTTGTTTTATGGCCGCGGGGACTACAATACAGGCTATGTCTGTCCTTTGGAACTGTCGCCGCGCCGGCGGCCGCGGGCCAGTGACGGCCGCCGGGAGGCCCGTCCGGCGCGTTGGCCGGGGCGCATGGTGCGACGTGGATTGCCCGGCGCGGCCGGCGCCGCCCCAAACCCATCTCGCCGCCCGCCTGAGCGACGACGCACATTGGGAGAGCTAAGCTCATGCGCAGACGAATTGCTCCGCGTCGGGCCACCAACCCCGACGATGCTCCCCCGCCGCCCATCACCCGTGGCGGCGTGACGACCTTTGCCCGCTTGCTGCGCTACATCCGCCCCTATTGGCGCTGGATGAGCGTGGCCGTCTTTGCCCTGATCGTCAGTTCATTGCTGGGGCTGGTGTTGCCGCTGGTGGTGCGCAACCTGGTTGACTTTGTCTTCGTCCGCAAGGACATCAGCGATCTCAACCTGGTGACGCTGGTTTTGCTGGTCGTTGTTATCTTCCAATCGCTCTTTACGTTCATCCAGCAGATGGCTCTGGCCTACACCGGCGAGCACGCTGTCGCCGACATTCGCATCGATGTCTACACCCACTTGCAGGAATTGCCGCTCAGCTTCTATGCCGAGCGGCGCACCGGCGAGCTGGTATCGCGCCTGACCAACGACGTGGCCCTGTTACAGCAGTCGCTGACCTGGAACCTGGTCATCCTGCTGCGGCAGGTGATCACCATCGTCGGCGCGGCGGCGCTGCTGTTCTGGCTCGACTGGCGGCTGACGCTGCTCATCCTGCTGGTCGTGCCGATCATCACCATGACGATGGTCTATCTGGGCGGACGCATCCGCAAGGCGTCGGTCGGCGTGCAGGACGCGCTGGCCGAAGTGGCCAATGCCGCCGAAGAGACAACCCGTGGTGTGCGCATCGTCAAGTCCTTCGCCCGCGAGTCCTACGAGGTCGAGCGCTTCACCGGCCTGGTGATGCGACTCTATGAGGCGGCCATGTTCCGAGCGCGGACAAACGCCCTGCTCGCGCCCATCATCGGTCTGATCGCCTCAGCGACGATCACCGGCATCCTCTATTACGGCGGCACGCAGGTTATCCTCGGCCGCCTGACGCCGGGCGACCTCATTGCCTACCTCATCTACACCGTCCTCATCGCCTCGCCTATCGCCGTCATGGCCGATCTCTATGGCCAGTTCCAGGCGGCCATCGGCGCGTCGCAGCGGATGCTCGACCTGCTGGAGATGCCGCCGGAACTGACCGACGCGCCCGACGCCCGCCCGCTGCCACCCGTTCACGGCGACGTGGTCTTCAACAACGTCTCCTTCCGCTACAGCGCGTCTATCGACGTGATCAGTAACGTGTCCTTCGCGGCCACGGCGGGGCAACTGATCGCCCTGGTCGGGCCAAGCGGCGCGGGCAAGAGCACGCTGGTAAACCTCGTCCCGCGCTTCTATGACGTCGTCGAGGGCTGCGTCACGATCGACGGCCACGACGTGCGCGACGTAACTTTGCGCAGTCTGCGCGAGCAGATCGGCATTGTGCCCCAGGAGACGCTGCTGTTTTCCGGCAGCGTCTACGACAACATCCGCTACGGCCGGCTGGAGGCGACGCGCGAGGAGATCGAGGCCGCGGCGATGGCCGCCAACGCCCACGGCTTCATCATCAGCGACCTGAGTGATGGTTACGACACGGCCGTCGGCGAGCACGGCGTCAAGCTGAGCGGCGGCCAGCGCCAGCGCATCGCCATTGCCCGGGCCATCCTGAAAGACCCGCGCATCCTCATCCTTGACGAGGCCACCTCCTCGCTCGACAGCGCCAGCGAAAGCCTGGTGCAGGAGGCGTTGGAGCGACTGATGGTGGGGCGGACGTCGTTTGTCATCGCCCATCGGCTGAGCACGGTGATGAACGCTGACTGGATTCTGGTGATGAACCGGGGCGAGATCGTCGAACAGGGCACGCACGCCGCGCTGTTGCTGAACCCCGACGGGCTATACGCGCAGTTGCACCGCATGCAGTTCGCCGAGAACAGGGCGGCGGCCGTCTAAGGCTGGAAATAAAAACAGCCGTCCAGAATTGGACGGCTGTTCTCTCTTACAGGTCAGCCGTGCTGCCAACGGGCAAGCTTGTCGGTTGACAAGCAGTTACCCGTGGGTTTGGGCGGTGTTGTCGGCGGGCGCTTCCCGGGCGTCGGTGATGTAGGTCTCGACGTAGTTGTCGTGCCGGTTCATGCGCGAGGACATAATGCCCGCCGCCAGGACGAAGATCGAGCTAAATACAGACGCACCGAGGAAGAAAAGCAGCCACATCATCTTACATTACCTCTACAGCCGGTTAATTACCGGAATCTACTGCATCGTAAGAAAAGTCGTAAGATTGATACGCTAGACTTTGGTACTTACGATGTCCGCATTATAGCGGTTAATAGGTACCGTGTCTACCCCCATTTGGTAACAAAGCGATAACAATCAACCGGCGCTCATGTTCGACCCAACGGCCGCGCGAATGAGGCCTCATTGGCCACGCCAATGTGCCGGCCGCTTGTTGATAAAGGCATCCATGCCCTCTTTCTGGTCGTCGGTGCTGAAGAGCAGGTAGAACAGGCGGCGCTCGTGGTCTAGCCCGGCGCGTAGCGACATCTCGAACGAGGCATTGACGGCCTCCTTGGCCAGCCGGACGGCCACGGGCGCGCGAGCGGCGATGGCGTTGGCCAGGCGGATGGCCTCCTCCAGATAGACCTCAACCGGATAGACGCGGTTGATCAGGCCGGCGCGGAGCGCTTCCTCGGCCGAGAGAGTGCGCCCGTTAAGCACCATCTCCATCGCCAGAGCCTTGCCCACGGCCAGCGTCAGCCGCTGCGTGCCGCCCGCGCCGGGGATGACGCCCAGGTTGATCTCCGGCTGGCCGAACTGGGCCGTTTCGCTGGCGATGATCATGTCGCAGGCCATGGCCAGCTCGCAGCCGCCGCCCAGGGCAAAGCCCGACACAGCAGCGATGACCGGCTTGCTGATGTGGTGCAGCCGATCCCACAGGTCGATGAAGGAGCCGGTCATCATCTGCGCCGGCGTGGCCGCGGCCATGGCCTTAATGTCGGCCCCGGCGGCGAAGGCGCGGTCGTTGCCGGCCACGACCATGCAGCCGACGGCCGGGTCGGCGTCGAACGCCTCCAGCGCGGTCATCAGTTCGGTCATCAATTCGCGATTCAGAGCGTTCAGCGCCCGGGGCCGGTTGAGTTGGGCCACGCCGGCGCGGCCCTCGACGCGGGTGAGGATATTTTCGTAGGTCGTCATGGCAATCTCCTCTAGATCTCTAGCGCTCGCGCCCCCGTTGGCCCCGCCCCATGCGCCTGCCGGCCAACGCTCTCAGATGCGGTAATCCGTCTCCCGCCGCGGCCACAGCCGCCAGATGATGATCAGGAACAGCAGGCTGACGGCCAGGAAAACGGTCTGGATGCCCGTCGCCGCCAGGTCATCGGGCGGTTGGAAGACGAACCAGACGGTGAAGGTTTGCAGCGCCTGCACCAGGATGGTTCCCAGGATGCTGCCCGTGCGCAGGCGGATGAGGCCGTAGAGCACGCCCCATAGCAGGAAGTAGAGCAGGCTGGGCAGGCCGGCCAGGGGGGACGCATCCGTGCCGGCCACAAACGACTCGCCGAAGAGCGTGAAGCCGACCGCGCCAAAGAGCAGGCCGCTGACAATGGCCGCTGTCAGGCCGCCCCGATAGTCGGCCAGGGCGCGGAAGACCAGGCCAAAAGCCCACAATTGCACGGCGAAGGCCTCGAATAGCAGCAGATAAGCGAAGGCCCGGCCGGAACCATCGGAGCGAATGGCCATGACCTGCACCGACAGGACGATGTTGACCACCGCCTGGCCGTCGGGGTTGAACGTCGTCTGCGGCAGGCCGGGCAGAAAGCGGCCGATGAGCGCCGCCACCCAGCCCAGCACGGCGAAGCCGATGCCGGCGAAGAGCGGTCGCCCGCCGCGCAGGGCCATGCCGCGCAGGCCGTAGAGCCGCAGGCCGAGGAACCAGCTCACCAGGCCCAGGGCGGCGAACAGCGGCGCGGCGCTGGCGCTGGCCACCTCGCCGCGCCGGAAGAGTGCGCCGGTGATAATGCCCAGCAGCAGGGCAGCGGCCAGGGGTAGCAGGACAGTCAGGAGCAGGCGATTGCGGGCAACGGTGGGCGCGACCAGCTCGCGGGCGGGCAGGGGCGGCGTGGCCGCGCCGGGCGTGGTCGCGCCAAGTGTTTTGCGAGGCATGACCGGATTGTAGCACCATCGCGGGCTTGGGCTAAACTAACACCCTCATGGCCGATCTACCTGATAGCCCGCCGGCGGCCGCGCCGCCGTCCGCCGCGCCAACAGCCGATTTGTCCGCGCCGGCCGCGGCCGATTGGGCCTGGGACGCGCGCCGCGCCGCCCAACTGGGCATCCTGACCTTCGCCCGCTTCTGCCTGAACACGATGCTGCGCGTCGTCTACCCCTTCGCGCCCGCCTTCGCCCGCGGCCTGGGCGTGCCGGTGACGACCATCTACCTGCTGATCTCGCTGCGCAACTTCACCGGCCTGCTCAGCCCCGTCTTCGCGCCGCTGCCGGAGCGCTACGGCCGCCGCAACGTCATGGCCTTCAGCTTGGCCGTCTTCAGCGCGGCGGCGCTGCTGGTGGCCGGCGTGCCCGCGGTGTGGTCGCTGGGCGCGGCCCTGGTGATCGTCGGCGCGGTCAAGGTCATCTACGACCCGGCCATGCAATCCTACCTGGGCGATGCCGTGCCCTACCACCAGCGCGGCCGGGCCTTGGCCCTCACCGAATTCGGCTGGAGCGGCGCGTTTCTGGTCGGCGCGCCCCTGACGGGCTGGCTCATCGCCCGGCAGGGCTGGTCGGCGCCCTTCCTGTGGCTGGGCGTCGGCGGCGCAATGGGCGCGGTGCTGCTGTGGCGCGCTCTGCCGGCCGCCCGCCGCCACGCCCACGGCACGATCACCATCGGCTACACCTGGCAGATGCTGCGCCGCCACCCCATCATCTGGGCCGCGGCGCTGTACATGCTCCTGCCGCTCATCGCCCAGGAGGCGCTGTTCATCGTCTACGGCGACTGGATGGAGAGCACCTTCAACCTGAGCCTGACCGGCCTGGGCCTGGCGACGACGCTCATCGGCCTGGCTGAGATGAGCGGCGAGGCCACGGCCGGCTGGTCGGTCGATCGCTTCGGCAAACGGCCGGTCGTCGCCCTCAGCGGCGTGCTGACGGCGGTCGTCTTTCTGCTCATCCCCCTCAGCGCCGGCAGCCTGACGACGGCGCTGGCGGCGCTGGTAGCCCTTTTCTTCATGTTCGAGATCGCCGTCGTCGGGGCCATCCCGCTGCTGACCGAACTGGTGCCGGAGGCGCGCGGCGTGGTCATGTCGATGAGCTTCGGCGCGATGGCCGCCGGGCGCACCATCGGCTCGATCGTCGGCCCGGCCGTATGGGCGCGCGCGGGCATGTGGGGCAACAGTCTGATCGCCGCCACGGTGATGCTGCTGGCTGTGGTCGTTCTCGTCCGCTGGCTGCGCGAGGCCAAGCAAGGAGCACTGTGATGGAAGTCATCGATCTGCTCGTCCATTCCGCCGGGCAAGTCTGCGTCGTGCCGCCCCACGACGGCCCCCAGCGCGGCGCGGCCCTGGGCGATCTGGGCCTGCTGGCCG
>JAIBAS010000478.1 GCA_019695075.1 Promineifilum sp.
TCTGTCTGATCTCTCGAGGTAAGAATCATGCTCGACACCGACACCAAGCGCCGCATTGACACCGCCCGCGACATCCTCGTGGGCAAGGTGCCCGACCCCAAGAGCCAGGTCGAGCAGATCACCATCGCCCTGATCTACAAGTTCATGGACGACATGGACCTGGAGAGCGAAGAACTGGGCGGGACACGCGCCTTTTTCGCCGGGGAGTTCGCCCGCTACGGCTGGGCCAGGCTTATGCGCTCCGGCTTGGGCGGCTTCGAGACGCTGAACCTCTACGCCGAGGCCATTGCCAAGATGCCGGAGAACCCCGGCATCCCGCCGCTGTTCCGCGACATCTTCAAGAACGCCTATCTGCCCTACCGCGACCCGGAGACACTGCGAGCGTTCCTGAAGATCATTGACGAGTTCGAGTACGACCACTCCGAACGGCTGGGCGACGCCTTCGAGTACCTGCTCTCGGTGCTGGGCAGCCAGGGCGACGCCGGCCAGTTCCGCACCCCGCGCCACATCATCGACTTCATGGTTGAGATCGTCGACCCGAAAAAGCACCAGACCGTCCTCGACCCAGCCTGCGGCACGGCCGGCTTCCTGATCTCCTCCTACAAGCACATCCTGCGGGCCAACACCGACAAGGATGGCCACAGCACGCTGACGCCGGACGAGCGCGGACGACTGGCCGCCAATTTCAGGGGCTACGACATCTCGCCCGACATGGTGCGCCTGTCGTTAGTCAACCTGTATCTGCACGGCTTCAGCGACCCGCACATCCACGAGTACGACACGCTGACCAGCCAGGAGCGCTGGAACGAGTACGCCGACGTGATCCTGGCCAACCCGCCCTTCATGTCGCCCAAGGGGGGCATCAAGCCGCACAACCGCTTCTCAGTGCAAAGCAAGCGCAGCGAGGTGCTGTTCGTGGATTACATGGCCGAGCACCTGACGCCGGGCGGCCGGGCCGGCATCATCGTGCCGGAGGGCATCATCTTCCAGAGCCAGACGGCGTACACGCACCTGCGCAAGCTTCTGGTGGAGCAGTACCTGGTCGCCGTCGTCTCGCTGCCGGCGGGCGTGTTCAACCCGTATTCTGGCGTCAAGACCTCGATTCTCATCTTGGACAAGGCGCTGGCAAAGCAGGCTGGCGGCATCGCCTTCTTCAAGGTCGAGCATGACGGCTTCGGCCTGGGCGCCCAGCGGCGGCCCATCGACAAGGACGACCTGCCGCAGGCTCGGGCCGAGATCGCCGAGTACCTGCGCCGCCTGCGGGCGCGCGAGTCGCTGGAGGACTTCCAGCCGGCGCTGGGGCTGGTGGTGCCGAAGGAGAAGATCGCGGCGAGTGGCGATTACAACCTGAGCGGGGAGCGGTATCGGGAGAATGGCGCGCGCACAGCAGCGTTCCCGCATGTAAAGCTCGCCGAGGTGATCGTTGGCAAGCCCCAATACGGATCCGGTGCCAGTAAAGTGCCGTTTGACGGTAGCGTCCGGTATGTCCGCATCACTGACATCACAGACAAGGGTGAACTGAAGCCAGATGATCCGGTCTCCCCGTCGGTCATTGAACCTGATTGCTTCCTAGTCGCTGATGACTTGCTCATCGCAAGATCTGGCTCTGTTGGTCGGGCGTATATGCATAGGAAGCAGTCTGGGACCTTCCAATACGCAGGATACCTCATACGTTTCCGTATCGACACATCCAAAGCGATCCCTGCCTACGTCTATCATGTTGTCCAATCGCCAGCATGGTGGGAATGGATCGCCAGCAATTCGAAGACGGGAACGCTCACGAACATAAACGCTCAGCAGTATGCGTCCTTCGAGCTCCCCCTCCCGCCGCTGGAGGTGCAGCAGGAAATCGTGGCGGAGATCGAGGGCTACCAGAAGGTCATTGACGGCGCCCGCGCGGTCGTCGACAACTACCGGCCGCACATTCCCATCCGGCCGGAGTGGCCGATGGTGGAGCTGGGGGAGGTGTGCGAAGTCAGATCAGGTGGGACGCCGAGCCGTTTAGAGGATGCGTATTGGAATGGCACCATTCCGTGGGTGGGTTCCACCGTGTGCAAAGATAGGGAGGTAACGAAAGCTGAAGAGTTCATCACGGAAGCGGGCCTGAATAATTCGGCTGCGAAACTATTTCCAAAAGACACCACGTTAATTGCGCTCGTTGGCGCAACGATCGGGAAGACTGGCCTCCTGAAGTTTGAGTCCACTACGAATCAGAACATTGCAGGCGTGTACCCGAAATCACGCGAGGTGTTGGATCCCGTCTATCTCTTCCATGCAGCACAGCAGCTTTATCCAGAGTTTATGAAGCTCGGTGAAGGTAAGTTTCGCATGGCAAATCTATCGTTCGTTAAGGAGCAGAAAATCCCCCTCCCGCCCCTCGAAACCCAGCGCGGCATCGTCGCCGAGATCGAGGCCGAGCAGGCGCTGGTAAACGCCAACCGCGATCTGATCGCGCGCATGGAGAAGAAGATCCAGGCCACGCTGGCCCGCGTTTGGGGCGAGGAGGAGCCGAACCCGGCGGCGGCGTGACCGTGGCCGGCAGCTTGCAGCAACGGAGAACCAAAGCATGCCTCACCCATCC
>JAIBAS010000450.1 GCA_019695075.1 Promineifilum sp.
AGGTCGGCGGCGCGCAGGGCGTAGCCATCCATCGACGAGTTGGCGAAGGGCGGCAGGCTGTCGGCGGCGACGACCGGCTCGGCCAGGACGCGGCCGAGCGCGTCCAGCAGCGCCACCGTCTCGCTACCCAGCGGGGCGACGCTGTCCAGGACAATGGCCAGCGCCTCGGCCACGGTCAGCAATTCCGGCTTAGTCATGCGCGTCGGCGACGGCCAGGCGGCCGTCTAGCTCCAGTTCGGCCGCCGCGCCCTGCATGGCCGTCAGGACGTTCTCGATGTGGCCCCACAGCTCCAGCCCGCCGTCGAAACAGACGCGGCTGAAGTCGGCCGTCACTTCGGCGACGTGCTCGCGGTCCACTCCGGCGGCGAAGCGGCGATCCTTCCATTTCTTGCGGATGGACGCGACCGACGTCTCGGCGATGTCGCGCGACGGCTTGACCAGGGTCGCGGCAATGATCAGCCCGGTGATCTCGTCGCAAGCCAGCAGGGCAAAATCGACCGGCTTGGCGCGCTCGACGCCAGTGCCCTCGGTGTAGTGGGACAGGATGACGCGGATCGTCTCTTCGTCCCAGCCCTCGGCCCGCAGGATGAGCGCGCCCTTCATGGGGTGCTCGTCCAGGCCGGGGTGAATTTCCCAGTCAAAATCGTGGAGCAGGCCCATGGTGGCCCATTCCTCCGGGTTTGCGCCCAGCCGCTCGGCGTAGAAGCGCATGGCCGCGCTGACGGCCTGCATATGGCGGCGCAGACCGCGGTCGCTCACGTAGCGGCAAACGGTTTCCCGGGCGTCGGCGTAGCTTTTCATTCGCCCTCCGCCTGGGCGTCCGCCGGGGCCGACTTGGCCCCGCAGTCGCAGCCGCCGTTCTCGTGCTTGGAGCAGCCGGCCTCGGCCTTCTTCTTCAGGGCCTCCAGTTCCTCCAGCGGCTCTAGCTGCGCGCGCGTGACTTCGTGGTACTCCTCGCCGACCTGCACGATGACCGAGTCGCGCAGCGGGCGCACGTCCACGACCTTGCCTTCGCCGTGGGGCGTGCCGATGGTCTTGCCCACCTTGGGCAGCTGCTTCTTGGCCTCAACGTACTGCTCATACTCATAGACCAGGCAGCAGCGCAGGCGGCCGCACATGCCGGTGATCTCCTGCGGGCTGAGCGAGATGCCCTGCTCCTTGGCCATACGGATGGAGATGGGGCTAAACTCGGTCAGGAAGGTGGAGCAGCAGCGCGGGATGCCACAGGCGCCATAGCCGCCCATGACCTTGGCCACGTCGCGCGGGCCGACTTGCTGCATCTCGACGCGCGTGCGCAGAACGCGGCCGAGGGCCGCCTGCACCTGGCGCACATCGAGCTTCTTGTTCTCCGTCGTGTAGGAGATGGTCAACCAGGAGCCGTCAAAGCTGAACTCAGCCTTGACGAACTTGGCGTCCTTCACGCCCGCCCGAGCCGCTTCCTCGCGACAGGTGATCAGCGCGTCAAGCTCTTTCGATTCCCAGACCTGCTTCATGACCAGGTCACGCGGCGTCGCCCGCCGCTGCACGGCGCGCACGCCCTTCTGCCGGTTCACCTCGTCGGGCGGGATGAAAGCGATGACCTGGCCGAGTTGTTTGCCCCGCTTGGTCTCGACGACGACGTAGTCGCCGGGGGCGAGGTCTTTGTGGGAACCGACCTTAAAGTGGTACAGCTTCCCAAGTTTCTGAAAGCGAATCCCAATGAAGTCAGAGGTTTCGCCGGGCGCCAACACAGTGGCCATAGGACTATTCCCTCGTCGATGTCTAATCTAGTCCGCAATATGCATTTATACCGGAAAACGGTTGCGTCTGGCAACTGAACATAACAAAGAAGCAAGGAGCGTGGCGCGATTCTCCCGAATCGCGGCTCCATGTCGCCAGAGCGCGATTCGGGAGAATCGCGCCACAGGTGGGCCTCAGTTGATCATCTGGATCGGGATGATGTTGCCCGCCTGCGCCTCCAGCGTCAGGACGCTAACGCAGGCGGCCACAGCGCGGGCGATGTCGCGCAGGGCCACGGCCGCGGCCGAGTCGGGATAGGCCACGACGATGGGCGCGCCGCTGTCGCCGCCGACGCGCACGTTGGCATCCAGCGGGATCTTGCCGAGGAAAGGCGTCTTGTAGGTCGCGGCCAACTGCTCGCCCGCGCCCGTGCCGAAGAAGTCGCCGCTCATGTTCTCGATGACGCCGATGATGGGCACGTCGAGCTTCTCGAACGTCTTCAGCCCGCGCACGGCGTCCGTGGCGGCGACCTGCATCGGCTGGGTGATGACGATGGCCCCGGACAGCGGCAAGACCTGCGCCAGCGTCAATTGGGCGTCGCCCGTGCCCGGCGGCAGGTCAACCACCAGATAATCCAACTCGCCCCAGTCCACGTCGGTCAATAGCTGGCGAATGGCGCTGTGGAGCATCGGCCCACGCCAGATCAGCGGCTGGTCGGGTTTCACCAGGAAAGCCATCGAAATGAACTTGACGCCGTAGTTCTCGGCCGGCACCATCTTGCGGTTGCGCGGCGGGGGCATCTCGTCGCGGCCCATCATCATGGGCACGTTCGGCCCCAGGATGTCGGCGTCGAGCAGGCCGACGCGCGCGCCCTCCATCGCCAGGGCGATGGCCAGGTTGACGGCGATAGTTGTCTTGCCGACGCCGCCTTTGCCGCTGGAGACGGCGATGGTGTTGTGGAAGTTCTGGCCGATTTGGTCGCCGATGCGCCGGTCAGCGGGCACGTTGGCGTCCCACTTGATCGCCACCTGGCCGACGCCGGGCACGCGCGCCAGGGCGGCGCGGGCGTCGTTCTCCATCTTGCCACGCAACGGGCAGGCTGGCGTGGTCAGCATGATGGTGAAGGCCACGTCGCTCCCGTCGATCTTCAGGTCGCGGATCATGTTGAGCGACACCAGGTCGCGGTGCAGCTCCGGCTCGATGACCGTGCCCAGCGCCGCCAACACGGCCTCCTGGGTCACACTCGGCCGATCGTTCTTGCGGTTGAACATAGCTTCTTCTCCGCTGCGGCTCAAAACGAAATCGCTCCGGTCGGAGCGATCTCGTGCCGTTACAACTGTCGGACGCGCCGACGCTAGTACTGCGCCCCGCGGTAGGGCAACTGCCGGGCCACGTCGTTGGGCATGCCCGGCGCGGCTTCCTCGTCCGGCCCTTTCTTCTTGGTCTTGGCCGACTCGGCCATCTGCCGGCCAAACTCCTCGGCCGCGGCCCGCTTGGGCGAAATCTCCTGCCAGTAGCTCAGCGGCTTGCTCAGCCGGGCCTTGTCGTGGATGTGGGCCGTGCTGCGGTCGTAGCCGGCCAGCTCGTAGTCGTGGTCCATCTTAATCGCGTCGAACGGGCAGAACTCGGCGCAGTAGCCGCAATTCATGCAGATGTCGATGTCGATGAAGAAGTTGACCGGCTCCGGCTTCGGCCGGCCGTTGGGCAGCTTGCCGCGCTCGATCCAGATGCACTGCGGCGGGCAAACCTTGGCGCAGATGCCGCACGACGTACACCAGTCGTGCCCCCAGCGCTGGCCGGGCGGCGGGTCGTCCGTCACCAGGAAGGGCACGAAGCGAAAGCGCTCCGGCACGGCCAGCTTCTCTTCCGGGTAGAAGACGGTGATGACGCCCTGAGCCTCCGGGCTTTGGCGGACGGCGAAGGCCTCGTCGTTGTAGTAACGTCCGCCCTTGCCCGCCCAGCGCAGGTCATCGGCGTAGGTCTGAAAGAAGTGGCGCAAGGTGACGCCCAATCCCTTGAGAATCCCTGTTCCGTACATAAAGTCTCCTGTTGGCGCGTGCGGCGTCGATGGCCTAGCGGTCCACTTCGCCCAGGACGATATCGATGCTGCCCAGGATGGCGACGACGTCGGCCACCTTATACCCGCGGGACATAGGGCCGAGGGTGGTCAGGTTGATGAACGATGGCGCGCGAACGTGATAGCGGGACGGGTTGCCGTCGCGGCGCTTGGCGGTCACATAGAAGCCCAGTTCGCCTTTGGGGTTCTCAACGCGGCCATAGGACTCGCCGCCGCGCGGGGCGCGCAAGGCGTACTGCGGCTTGTCGCCGATGATCGGCGCGCCTTCCGTCCGGCGCAGGTGTGGCAAGACCTGCTCGATGATGCGCAAGCTCTGGCGCATCTCGTCCATGCGCACCAGGTAGCGATCGTAGATGTCGCCGTTGTAGCGCACGGCAATATCGAAATCAAGGCGGTCGTAGAAGGAGTACGGCTCGGCGCGGCGCAGGTCGTAGGGCACGCCGCTGGCGCGCAACAGCGGCCCGGCGGCGCTCATGTTGATGGCGTCGGCCGGCGACAGATAGCCCACGCCGATCGACCGGGCGCGAACGATCTCGTTGCCGGTCATTAGCTCATCGCCCTGCTCCAGGACGCGCGGCAGGCGATTGAAGACCATTTCTTCCAGGTACTTCATCGTCGGCACGCCGCGCACCTCGTCGGGCAGGTCATAGGCCACGCCGCCGAAGCGCATGTAGTTGTGCATCATGCGCGAGCCGGTCAGCGCCTCGAAGAAATCGACGATCAGTTCGCGTTCGATGTAGAAGTAGAGCATCGGCGTTTGCAGCGCGCCCAGGTCGTTGAGCAAAAAGCCCAACGCCCAGAGGTGGTTGCCGATGCGGATCAGCTCGGCCGTCAGGATGCGCAGCCACTCCGCCCGCTCCGGCACGCTCAGGCCGAAAAGCTTCTCGACCGTCAGGGCATAGCCGAAGTTGTTGGACACGCCGGAGAGATAGTCCAGCCGGTCGGTGAAGGGCATGTTCATGATGAACGTGTTGCGCTCGCCGATCTTTTCGTGGTTGCGGTGCAGATAGCCCATCACCGGCTTCAGGTCGATGATGGTCTCGCCGTCCAGGGTGACAACCATGCGGAACACGCCGTGGGTGGAGGGGTGTTGCGGCCCCAGGTTGACCGTCACCTTGTCGGTTCTCAGGCCGGGCGTGGCGTCGCGGCTATATGACAGGCCCAGGTAGACATCCGTCTCGACGTCGTACTCGTCGCCGGTGGGCAGCCAGCCGGCCGGGTACTGCACGTTCTTGCCGTAGGGCGTCTTCTCCTCGGCGCGGAAGACCTCGCCCTCCGGCCAACGGCTGCCAAACGGCTTGTGCTGCTCCTCGAAGAACGGCTCATGCCAGTCCTTGCGCAGCGGGTAGCCGTTGAAGCCGTCCCAGGTGAGGATGCGGCGTAGGTCGGGGTGTCCCTGGAAGTGGATGCCGAACATGTCGAAGGCCTCACGCTCCTGGAACTCCGCGCCGCGGAAGACGGGCACAAGCGTGGGGATGACCGGCTCGTTGCGATCCACCTGCACGTGGAGCACAACCGGCCCGCCGCCACGGGCGATGCTGTAGAGGTGGTAAACCGCCTCCAGCTTGCCCTCTTCGATGTTATCGACGCCGGTGACGCTGGACAGGTAGTTGAAGCCCAGCTCATCGCGCAGCGCCTTGGCGATCTCCGGCAGAGAGTCGGCGTAGACGGCCAACCCCTCATATCCCTCGCGCGTCTCGTCGCTGACGACGTCGGGGAAAAGCTCCTTCAGGCGGGCGCTGGCTTCCTGGGCAGGGGTGTGGAAAACGGGCGCGGGTTCGGCCGCGGTTGGTTCGAGAATTGCTTCGCTCATCGGGTCTCTCTCCGGTTACTGCGGCCCAGCCGTCTGCGGCTCCGCTTCGGTCGCGCGCGCAGGGTCTTCAGCCGGGTGCTTGGCCGCTTCCCGGCGAATCAGGTCGAGCTGGCGCAGGTCGACCAGGTCGGGGCCGAGGACGGGCACAGGGTAGATGCCGGCCGTGGGGTCTTTCTTGTTATACCAGGGCGCGGTGGCGATGGACTGCTGGTCGATCTTCTCCTGCAGGGCGATGAGGCCGTTGATGAGCGCCTGCGGGGTCGGCGGGCAGCCGGGCACGTAGACATCGACCGGCAGGAACTTGTCGATGCCGTCGACGACGTTGTAGCCCTCCTTGAAGGGGCCGCCGCCGCTGGCGCACGCGCCCATGCTCAGCACGTAGCGCGGCTCCGGCATCTGGTTATACAGGCGGACGATGGTCGGCACCATCTTCTTGGTCACCGTGCCGGAGATGATCATCAGGTCCGACTGGCGCGGCGTGGCGCGGAAGACTTCCATGCCGAAGCGGGCCAGGTCGTAGCGGCTGGACGCGGTGCAGATCATCTCGATGGCACAGCAGGCCAGCCCGAAGGTCACCGGCCAGATCGAATTGCGCCGCGACCAGTTGTAGATCGGGTCGAGCACCTTGGCGATCGTGCCGATAAAGACGTTGTTGGCCAGTTCATCCGGGACGACGACGTCACCGTTGACAGCGCCAGTATTTGCGACGGCCATAACTATGTCGCCTCCTCATACCAAACCGTTAGAATATCAAGTAACAACCGCTCGTTCGCCAGAGCGGGATCGTCCTGAAAGCCGGGCAGCGCCTCCACCAGGGCGGCCAACTCTTCAAGGCCAACGTCGTCGGGCCGCCGCCGGGGGTGATGCTCCATGAGGGAAACCACAATCGCGTAGGTTGAGTCCCAAAATAGTTCAGGTTCGCGCTCAGTCAAAGGAGCCTCAATTCCTGACTGTGATGGACAGGAAGTATAGACGAACATGTGGAAGTGGTCGAATTGTAAGCACGATTTCGCCGCGGTGGTGGGCAAAACCAGATGACCGGCCGCATCTTGCTGCTATCGCCCTACCACGGCGGCAGCCACCGCGCCTGGGCCGAGGGCTACGCCCGCGCCAGCGCCCACACGGTCGAGTTGCTGACTCTGCCGGCCCGCTTCTGGAAGTGGCGCATGCATGGCGGCGCGGTGACGCTGGCCAGACAATGGCTGGCTGAGGCCGTCGGCCGGCCGCTGCCCAACCTCATCCTGGCCACCGACCTGCTCGACCTGACCACCTTCCTGGCCCTGACCCGCCGCCGGACGGCCGGCATCCCCGCGGCGCTCTACATGCACGAAAACCAGCTCACCTACCCGCTGCCCGACGACCCGACCACCGGCCCCATGCGCCGCCAGATGGGCGAACGCGACCGCCACTACGCCTTCGTCAACTACGCCTCCATGCTGGCCGCCGACCGCGTTTTCTTCAACTCGCGCTATCACCTGGAGACCTTCTTCGCCGCTCTGCCCGCTTTCCTGCGCCACTACCCGGAGTACAACGAACTCGACACCGTCGCCCTCTTGCGCCGGCGCAGCGCCGTTCTGTCCGTGGGCATCGACCTGCGCCGGCTGGAGCCACCGGAGCCGGTCGAGGAGGACGCGCCGCCGCTCATCCTCTGGAACCAGCGCCTGGAGTTTGACAAGCGGCCGGAGCGCTTTATGGACGCGCTGCTGGCGCTGGCCGGGGAGGGGTTGCCGTTTCGCGTGGCCCTGTGTGGCGAGCGCTTCGGGCAGCCGGGCGCGGCGTGGCTGGCCGGGGTCGAGGCGCTGGGCAAGCGGATTGTCCACAATGGCTACGCGGCCGACGAGACGTATCGCCGGCTGCTCTGGCAGGCCACGGTCACCTTCTCCACGGCCGACCACGAATACTTCGGCATCGGCGTCCTCGAAGCCATCTACGCCCACACCTTCCCGCTGTTGCCCGCGCGCCTCAGCTATCCGGAGATTATCCCCGCCGCCTTCCACGCCGATTGTCTCTACCGCGGTCGGGCCGACCTGCTGGCCCGGCTGCGCGCCGTGCTGGCTGGCTCGGCCGCCGCCCGCGCCCGCGCCGCCGCTTTGTCAGACGCCGTCGCCGGCTATGACTGGGAAGCGATGGCCCCCACCTACGACCGCGCCCTTCAGGCCCTCATGGCGTAAGCCATTCTTTTCCCACCCGCCTAAACCAGAACCAGGCCGAGTTCCACGGCGGCCGATCTTCCACCCGCGTCGTGCCGTACTCCTGGCGCTCCAGCGTGAAGTCGCCGGCCAGCAGCGCCAGCAGGGTGGCGACTTCAAGACCATGCGGTCGCTCCTCGCCGCTGGGCTGGTCGTCGCGCAGACGGGCGTGGAGCACGTACTCGCCGCCGGGGGCCAGCAGCCGGGCCAACTCATCCCGGTAGCGCCGCAACATATCGTCGGCAAAAGAATGGGCGCAACCCACGTCAATGGCCAGATCGAACGGCGGCGCGAGGAAGCCTAGCTCAGTGGCCGAAGCGACCGCGAAGTGCGTCCGCGCGGCCACGCCCGCCGCTGTCGCCCGCCGCCGCGCCTCGTCAATGGCCTGGGGAATGAAGTCCACACCGACGGCCGTCCAACCCCGCTGGGCCAGGTAGATGGCCGCCCGGCCGTAGCCGCAGCCCACGTCCAGCGCCCGACCGGGCGGCCGCGATGCAGCCAGCGCGATGATCTCCGGCGGCGGCAGCGCCTCATCCCAGGGCACGCGCCCCTCTTCATAGCGCTCCGTGAAGCGCTGCCGTGTGTCGTCCAGTTCAGCCATACTTTGCCCCTTGTGGCGCGATTCTCCGAATCGCGTTTT
>JAIBAS010000419.1 GCA_019695075.1 Promineifilum sp.
ACTTAACGGGTAGCAGCGCCGGCCGGGGGGTGAGGGGACGCACTCCGCGGCCGGCGACATTCACAATTGAGAGGTGCGATAGATTGACATGAGTAGTGTTAATGATGTTCTCTGGCAGCAACTGACCGAGGCTGAAAAAGCCGACATCCTCAGTAAGCACGCAACCCGACAGACGGGCGCGGCGGCGACTCCCCTCATGGTGGAGTCTTACGCCGCTCTTGTGTCGCAAGACTTCCCCCCTCAACAATTCCTAGTCGATGGCCTAATCCCGGCCGGGCAACTGGTGATGCTCGGCGGGCGGGGCAAGGCTGGCAAGAGTTGGCTTGTCCTGCAACTTGTCGCCGCGATTGACCGCGGTGCCCCCTTCCTCGGCCGGGCAACGACGCCCGGCCGAGTCTTGTATCTGGCCCTTGAAGATGGCCGGCGGCGCATGAATCAACGCCCAAAGATGATGAAATGGGCGCCATCGCCGCGGGTTGACATCGCCTTCAACATCGACACCTTCGACGGGGGCGGGGAAGGGCTGGCCCACGTGCGCGACGCCATCGCCGCCGGCAGCTATGACCTCGTTGTGATTGACACCCTTGTAAAGACTCTCAGCGCGTCGGCCGATGAGAACAACAACACAGAGATGGGCGCGATCTGCAATGCCCTTGCAGACATGGCCCACGACTCAGGGGCGACAATCCTGATCGTGCATCACACTTCAAAAGGGGCAGCTGAGACGTTTGGCAACTTCCGCGGCGCATCGGCAATCCGCAATGCCTATGATGTTGGCCTATCGCTAGACCGCCGGCACGGAGAGAAGCAAGCAACGCTGCACGTTGAATCACGCGACTTCGACGCGGCCGAAATGAGCATTAAGCAGGCCGACAACGGGGCGGGGTGGGAGTACCTCGGCCCGGTGGCAGAAGTGGCAGAGATGGCCGCCGGCCGGGTCGGTGTGGCCGACCTCATGGCCGCCGGCGACGGGTCGACCACGGCTGAGATTGCCAAAGCAACCGGCAAGACTCCCCAAGCGGTGCGCGGCAGTATGCAAACGGCCGCTAAGCACTTCCTCGTGGTCAACAAGGTTGAAAAGGTGAAGGGCAAGAAAGGCGTTGACCGATGGTACTTAATAGACGCTGGCAAAATCGGCGGGCAGACTGAGGCCAACGGCCTGCACGGGGATGGCTTGCAAGATGAGAGTGAGAAAGACTCTGGAGAATAATTACCCTTGTTTTCCTTGTTTTCCTTGTTTTTGGTTGACCTAAAGCAAGGAAAACAAGGAAAACAAGCATGTTTGAAGGGTGCGCAGATGACAGAAGAAGCACAAGGGATGGGGCTGGTATCCCCTTCTAAAACGCCAACGCCGCAAGGGCGGGGACACTTGCGGCGGGCACTACGGGCGCGGAATCGGTGCGATAGATTCCTACTGGGTATCTTAGCACTCGGCCGCCGGATGTAAAGACCTGGGGCGAAAATGCTAACGCAACAAGAGGATTTTAAGCGGTCGACCCGACTCGGCGACCTTGTGCCGGGGTTGAAGAAGTCCGGGCAATACCTCATCGGCCCTTGCCCCTTCTGCGGCGGCCGTGATCGCTTCAACGTCAAGATGACCGACGGCGGCGATCTTTGGGTGTGCCGGCAGTGTGGCGACGGCCGCTATCACGACGCGATAGACTTCCTCATGCGGCGGGATGGGTTGACCTTTGCCGAGGTTGTCGGCCAGTCGGCCGCGCCGAGGCCCACGGCCGCGCCGAGGCCCACGGCCGCACCTGCACCCGACTTGGCAACACCGCCGGCGGATGACTGGCAATGGCCGGCCCTCATCGCCGCGGCCGAGTGTGCCGACTTCCTACGCGGCGACTCGGCCGCGGCCGGCAAGGTGCGGGCCTACCTCAGAGACAACCGGAAACTGACCGACAACACCTTGCAGGAATACATGATCGGATTCAATCCCGCCGGGCGCATGGTCGGTGATGGGTGCTGGCTTGCGCCGGGGGTGACAATCCCTTGCATGGTCGACGGGGCATTGTGGTATGTGCAGGTGCGCACGACGGCCGCGGCACGGGCCGAGGCGGTCGACGCCGGGCGGAAACTAGACAAGTATCATGCCTTGAAGGGGAGCAAACTCGGCGCACTATTCAACGCCGATACTCTCATCGGGGCGCGGGCCGTGTTCGTCGTTGAAGGGGAATTCGACGCGATGGTGCTGAGTCAATACGTGCCGCGGGATGTAGCAGTAGTGACGATGGGCAGCGCCGGCAGTTTGCCGGGCAACACCTGGGCGCGATACTTTGCCGCGGTGAAAGACATCATTCTTCTTCTTGACGACGACGACGCCGGCCGGCAGGCGCTGGCCCGGTGGCAGAAGAAACTGCCGCGGGCGCGGGCGGCACAACTGCCGGATGGGTCGAAAGATGTGACCGACTTTCGACGCAACCGGGGAAACCTTGTCACATGGGCCGGGGCGGTGCTGAGGGGGGAAACCGTGCCGGCCGACGTTGGCCCACAATCGACGCAAGCGGCACAAGATGTATAATCTATCGCGTGCAATAGAATAAATCGCACCTGGGGCAACGTGGGCCGG
>JAIBAS010000475.1 GCA_019695075.1 Promineifilum sp.
CCACGGCTGTGGCCCCCGCCTCAGTTGTGGCCCCCGCTGCGACCGTCGGCGCGGCGATGGGGAAGAAGCGGATTGAGTCCAACAACGTGGCGAAGAGGACGCGGCCGCCTTCGGTCCAGACTTCGTCGCCGCCGGCAGTGTTGCCCAGCGCGAAGCCATTGAGCACCTGCCCGGCGGCGGGGCGCGCGACCAGCGCCTGGCCCAGCACCGGGCCGCCAAAGAGCGAGCCGGAGAGGTCGGCCGCCAGCCCCTCCACCCCGGCGATGGTGATCGCGTAGGGTTCGCCGGCTTGCAGTTCCGCGTCCGGCATCTCGTTGTTCATGAGTTGCACCGAGAGCGCCAGCAGCGACTCAAGCGAATCGTCATTCTCCGTGGCAAAGCCATTGAGCGAGGCGACGAACGTGCCCGCCTCGTCGGCGAAGAAGACGGTGTTGTCCTGCTTCTCGGTCTCCATGCCGGTCAGAAACGGCCGAAAGGCAAAGCCGCCCTCGACGACAACCACCTCCACGTCGTCCAGACCGAGATCGAGGGTGGGCGCGGCCGTGGCTGTTGCGGTGGCCGTTGGGGCAACGGTGGCCGTTGAGGCAACGGTGGCCGTTGGGGCAACGGTGGCTGTTGGGGCGATAGTCGCCGTTGGGGCAACGGTGGCCGTCGGCGCGGTTGTCGCCGTTGGCGCGGTCGTCGGCGCGGTGGTGGGCGAGGGCTGGGCCGTCGGCGGCGCAGCCGGCGTCCGGCGGCAGCCGGCGCTCAACAGGACAATCAGGCAAAGAGCGAACAGGGTGCGATGCATTTGGCTCCTCCCAGTGTAGGACGATTTGGTAAATCGTCTCCAGACGTAGCACGATTTAACAAATCGTACTACAGGTGGACGATTTGCCAAATCGTCCTACGGCGCGCCCACGGGAATCGCCCCGACGCAGCCAAAGCCCACCGGCGCGAAGAGCGGCTCATAGACGCTGGGGTCGAAGTAGAGCACGCCCGCCCCGGCCTCGGCTCCGGGAATGGTGTAGACATTGAGCGTCCGATCGCCATGCTGCTGGCTGCCGGCCGGTTGGAAGGGCACGACCTGGCCGTTGGCGGCCCGCAACGCGCCCAGATAGGCCGCCTCGCGCTGGGGCGCGGCGTCGCCGCCGCCGATGCGGATGGGGTTATCGGGCGAGAAGCCGTAGGTCGGGTCGAGCGAGCGCGGGCAGCCGAACTGCGAGCCGAGCGGGAAGAAGCCCACGTCGCCCAGCAGGCGCTGGAAGCGGGCGGCGTCGCGGGCCGACCAGAGCTGGGCCGGGCTGAGGCCAAAGGCGTAGAAGAGCTGCCCGTCGTTGGGGCGCACCGTCACCAGGCGGCCGAGCATGGCCCCCTGCGGCGTCGCCCCCGATAGGTCCGCGCCGATGCCGGGCACGCCGCCGACGGTCACCGGGAAAGGCGCGCCCGTGGTCAACGACGCGCCCGTCGAGCCATTGATGGCCCCCAACGCCTCGGCCATGGCCTGCTCCGGCGGGCGGCTGCTGTTCTGCTCCGGCCCACCGGCCAGGGCCATGACCCCCTCCGGCCCGGTGAAGAGCGTTTGCCCGCCGTTGGTCTGCGTCTCGTAGCCGAGCGGCGGCCAATAGGAGTAGCCGCCCGACCAGGAGAATTGCTGCGTCTGCTCGGCCGCGGGCGTGGCCGTCGCTGTTGCCGTCGGCGTGGGCGTCGCCGTGGCCACCTCTGCGGCGATGTCGTTCGCGGATGGCTTGGTCGCCTGTAGCGCTGGGGTTGTGGCCGCAATGGTGGCGGTGGCCGGCGGCGCCTGGGCCATCGTCGGCGTGGGCAGCAGGGCGGCCGTCATCTCGGCCGTTGGCTCGGTAATAGTCGCCTCGGTTTCGTCGCCGGAGCCGCGGCAGGCGGCCAGCGTCAGCGCCAGTAGCAGAACGATTAATAGGAGCGAGCGCCTGAGGGTCATGGGTCACATTGTACCACCCTCGCGGCGGATTGGGTGGTTATTGGACGCGCACGTAGGGGTAGCTGCCGCGGATATTGGCGTTGAAGTACCGCCCCTTCGACTCCGCTTCCTTGAGATTCTCATACACGGCCTGGGGCACGCCGCGATACTGGTAGACGCGCGCGCTGTGGAATTCCACTTCCAGTGTGTTGGAGCGGGGGTCAAAGCCGACGGCGACCAGATTGGTGGAGGTAACCGGTTGTCGGTTCATACTTCTAGACCTCTTCTCAAAGGGTTACTGCCGGGCCAAAACCGTTCGTTGTATTGACCCGCACAAGTATTATACCTCAGGATCGGTCTATTTTTCATTAGAAAACGATACAAATGTTCTAGAGCAGTTCGCTCAGAGAGGCCCATTCGGCCACGGTCAGCGTCTCCGCGCGCCGCCGGCCGTCGATGCCCGCCCGCGCCAGGGCCACGACGATAGCCGCGTCGTCGTGGCCCAGTTGCCGCAGGTTGTTCTTCAGTTGCTTGCGCTTCTCGCTGAAGCCGGCGCGGACGACGCGGAAGAAGGCCGCCTCGGCCGCGTCCGCCTCGGCCGCACGCGCGGCCAGATGGCGCGCGTCGACATCGATGCGCGCCACGGCCGAAT
>JAIBAS010000270.1 GCA_019695075.1 Promineifilum sp.
ATCCCCCGCCCCGACTGGCTGGCCACCCATCGCGCCCGCCACGCGGCCGGGGAGCAAGTGGTCGGCGGCGCGGTGGCCCTGGCCGGCAGCAACTACTGGGCGCAGAGTGACAACGTATCCATGTTCCACGAGTTCATTCCCCAGTTGCCGGCCGGGCCGCGTGTCCTGCTGCCGACGCTGAACCTGAGCCTACGGCGCGAGGTCTTTGCCGCCGTGGGTGGCATGGACGAATCCTTCCCCGGCGCGGCGGCCGAAGACGCCGACTGGACTATCCGCATCCGCCGCGCCGGCTACCGGCTATGGTTCGACCCGGCGGCCGTCGTCGCCCACAGCCCGGCACGCACCACCCGCGCCGACGTGGCCCGCCACTGGCGCAACCTGGGCCACAACGCCATCCGCGTGCGGCTGCGCTACCCGGAGGAGTTCGGCACGCCGGCCGGGGCGCGTCGCGCGGCCTGGTGGCGGCTGCTGTCGCCGCTCATCGCCGCGCGCATCACCGCCAGCGTCTATGCCAAGCGCGCCTTGTGGCGTCATTGGCCCAGCCTGCCCGTCGTCTACGCCAGCAAGATGCTCTACTGCTTCGGCGCGGCGCGGGCCATCGATAGCGGCTTCGCCACCCTGCCATGAACGCCGACGCCATCGCCATCGTCATCGTCGCCTGGAACCAGCTCGACAAGACGCTCGATTGCCTGGCCAGCGTCGCCGCGCTGCGCACGCCGGCCGGCCGCGTCGTGCTGGTGGATAACGGCAGCGCGCCGCCGCTGGCCGAGGCCGTGGGCGAGTACTTCCCGGCCGTGGAGGTACTGCGGCTGCCGCAGAATCTGGGCTTCGCCGGCGGCTACAATGCCGGGCTGCGCCACGTGCTGGCCGGCGCGCCGGCGGCCGTGCTGCTGCTCAACAACGATACCCTGCCGGCCGCGGACGCTCTCGACCAACTGATCATGGCCCTGGAAGAGAAGAGGTTAACGCAAGGACGCGAGGAAGCTGGGGCGCAAGGGGCAGATGGTAGCAGGGAGTTCATTGGGCTGGTCACGGCGAAGATTTATTACGCCGCCGAGCCGGAGCGCATCTGGACGGTGGGCGCGAACCTGAATGTCTTCCTCGACCTGAAGGATGGCGGCCAGGGGCAGCGCGACACCGGCCAATGGGCCGCACCGCGCGACGTGGATTTCGCCCCCTTCTGCGGCATCCTCGTGCGGCGCGAGGTCTTCGAGACGGTCGGGCTGCTGGACGAGGCGTTCTTCCTCTACTACGAGGACATGGACTACTGCCGGCGGGCGCGGCTGGCCGGCTGGCGCATCCGCCTGTGCCCCGCGGCCCACATCCTCCACGCCGTCAGCGCCAGCAGCGGCGGCCGCGATAGCCCCCTGGAGCGCTACTGGATGGCTCAGAGCAGCGGGCGCTACTTTCGCAAGCACGGCCGCGGCCCGCGGCTGCTGCTCATCGTCCCCTTCCGGCTGGCCAGCGCGCTCAAGATGACGGCGCGGCTGCTACTGGCGGGCAAGGCCACAGCGTTGCGGGCCTACTGGCGTGGGCTGTGGCTGGGCTGGCGCACAGGGCGGGCGACAACGCCGCCGCCGGCCTGGGTGGCCGGAGCAACAGGAGGGCGGCGATGAGCGACCGGCTGGCGCGGTGGATTCTCGTCGTGCTGCTGCTGGCCGGCTTCGGCCTGCGCGTGCATGGCCTGGGGGACGCCGGGCTGCGCCTCGACGAGGCCGGGCAGGCCTGGGCGGCCACGCAGCCGACGCTGGCCGGTCTGGTGGCCATCGAGCGCACCCACGTCATGGCCATGCCGCTGGATTACGTCCTCACCCGGGCGATGGCGACCGTCAACGACAACGAGTTTGTCCTGCGGCTGCCCTCGGCCGCCTGGGCGACGCTCAACATCGCCGCCCTCTACGCCCTGACCAGGCTGCTGACCGGCCGGCGGACGGCGGCGCTGCTGGCGGCGCTGTTGCTGACCGTCTCGCCGCTGCACGTCGGCTATGCGCAAGTGCTGCGCTTCTACGCCTCGCTCTCGACCTTCTACGCCCTGGCCTGCCTGCTGCTCTACCGCGCCCTGCGCCGGCCGACGGGCGGCCGCTGGGCGGCGTTCGGCCTGGTCACACTTATCGGCGCGTATTCCCACCCCTTCGTGCCCACTGTGGCCGTCAATGGCGCGGCCTATTTCCTGCTGGCGGGGCCGGCGCGGCGGGAGAACCGGCCGGCGCTGCTGCGCTTCATCGGCGTGATGCTGGTCGTCGGGGTGCTGTTCCTGCCCGGCTATCTCACCTTCGGCGTGCAGCACCAGTATGACTTCGAGCCTTTCCAGTTCAGCGGTTCGCTGCGAACAGTGATCCTGAGTGGCCTGGACTGGACGACAACGCTGGGCGTCGCCTCGGCCGGGCCGGCGGCGGCCGTCTGGCGCTGGGTCAACGCCGCCCGGGTTGCGCTGGGGTGGGCCGCGCTACTGCGCCACGCCACCCGTGCTTTTCCCCGCATTGGACGCTGAATCGGCATGCCAGAATGCGGCATGCCCGCCCCTTTGGTCACCACACCAACCGTTGCCCATATGACCCTGG
>JAIBAS010000205.1 GCA_019695075.1 Promineifilum sp.
GAGCGCACGGCCGGCGCGGCGCGGCCGACGTGCCTGGTCGTCAGCCACCGCCGCCCGGCCCTGCGCCGCGCCGACAACATCCTCGTCCTCGACGGCGGGCGCGTCGTGGCCCAGGGGACGCTGGACGAACTGCTGGAGACCTCGGCCGAGATGCGGCGCATCTGGCATGGGGAGATCATGTAGGGGCAGACCTGTGTGTCTGCCCCTTCTCAGGCTGTGGTCGTTCATATTGACCCCGGTTCATCCATCGTGTCTATTCATTGTAGACACATCGCGGAGGTTGGCCGATGTTGACCAAGGTTCAGAAATGGGGCAACAGCATGGCCCTGCGCATCCCCAAGGCGTTTGCCGACGAGATGCAGATAACGACAGAAACAGCCGTAGAACTGACTATCAGGTTATCCGCAAGCTCGCCGCATTGGTTGGGTTCCGAACAGCCGCTTAGCTGCCCATCAACCGCGCCAGCCGCTCCTCCGCGTCCTCCCGCGCGCGAATGGCGATGGGCGCGGCCAGGCGGCGGCGTAGCTTGGTCTCATCCCACTCGCTATCGTAGTGGTCGCGGAACATCTCCAGCACGGTAATCGTCCGCCCGGCGGACGGTTCCCGCCGCACCGCCTCGCCGGCCGCCGCCGGCCCGGGGCGGATGACGCGGCAGTAGACGCCCGGCCGCTCGGCGGCGCGGAAGCGCTTCACGAACTTCGGGTCGCCCATGCGCGCCGCCAGCGTGGCGCAGGGGATGCGCGGCATGGTCACTTCCAGCACGACCTCGGCCAAATGCAGCCGGTCGCCGACGGCCAGTTCGCCGCTGGCCAGCCCGGCGATGGTCAGGTTCTCGCCGAACGTGCCCGGGGCCAGCGGCCGGCCAAGCTCGGCCGCCCACCAATCGTAGTCGTCTGTGCCATAAACGTAGACGGCCTGATCGACCCCGCCGTGGTGTTTCGTGTCGGCGATGAAGTCGCCGGCCAGGCCCAGAGACGTTACCATCACCGGCCGATTGGCCGGGTTCTTATAGATGCCGGTGATGCCCGACGCCTTGGCGTTGGCGATGGGCGTGCGTTGGCCGATGTTGACGCTCAGAATGTGCATGATGTGTCTCCCAAATGAAAGACGCGGTTTAGTCGCCCCAGGCCAGCAAGCGCCGCGGCGTCACCCGGATGAGGCGGCTATAGGCCGCCAGCATCCCCTCCGGGGTGTAGCCCAGGTCGGCGATGGCGGCGGCGTACTTATCGATATAGGCAGCGGCGACTGCCGGCGCGTCGGCCACGGCGGCGATCTGCGCCTCGCCCTCGATGATGGCGACGTCGCCGCCTTCGTCCAGCGCTTCCAGGGCGACGGTGACGGCCGGGTTGGCAGCCAGATTGCGCAGCTTCTGGGCGTCGGGCTGGCTGTAGATGCTGATGCTCTCGCCGTCCCACAGGAACCAGACGGGGACGAGGTGCGGGCGGCCGTTGGGCCGCACAGTGCCCAGCCACAAGATGGCCTCGGCCCGCAGGCGGGCATCGACGTGGGCGTGTTTGGGTTGGTTCAGGTCAAGAAACATGGTCTCCCTCTATGGTTGTTTCGGCGCTCGACAGGGCCAGGGCGGCTAGCTCGCCCGGCGCGAAATTGCTTTTGAACAGCCGCAGCGCCTCGCGGCGCGTGGCTTCGCCGGCGGCGGCGTCCAGTACCGTGTTGCCGAACGAGGCCAGGTCTTGCAACACCCAGGCGCAGCGGTAGTAGGTCAGCGCCGCCGCGTTGGGGGCTACGGGGCCATAGCCGCGGACGAAGAGCGCCGTCTCGCGCGGGCCGGCCTGCCCGGCGGCAATGCCGCCGAAGACGAACATCAGGTCGCGCTCAGGCGGGGCCAGGGCCGCGCCGTCCCAGTCGATGAGCCAGAGGCGGCCGTCGTCGCCCACCAGCACGTTGGCCAGATGGGCGTCGGCGTGGCAGAGGACACGCGGCAGGTCGGCCCGGCGCAACTGCTCGCCCAGCGCCGTGACCCGCCGCCACAGCGCGTCGATGGTCGCCTCGTGTTGCCGCCAGCAGGCAGCCAGGTCGGCCGCCAGCGGGTCGTGGACGTGGCTGCCCACGTGGGCGTGGGCGGCCAGGGCGGGCATGAACTCGATGTAGTCGGGCACAAACCGCTCGACGACGAGTTGCGCGGCCAGCGACGGCGGGACGGGCAGGGCGTGGACGCGGCGCAGCAGCGCGCCGAAGGCCAGCCATTGCGCGTCGCTCAGGCCCGTGTCCCAGGCGTCGTGGCCGGCGACGAAGGGTTGCAGCGTCACCGTGAAGTCGCCCAGAGCAGCCCAGAGCGCGCCGTCGGTCGTGGGCCGCGGGGCCAGGACGCCGTCGATGCCTGCGTCGCCGGCGGCGCGTGGGGCCAGCAGGCCGGGCAGCGCCGCCGGGCCACGGCGCACCTTCAGGAAGAACGTCTCGTCCGCCTCCAGCCGATAGGCCCAGGCGTTGGCGTCATAGCCCAGGGGCAGGAAAGTGATGGCCACGGCCGGCAGCCCAAAGCGCTCACGGGCGCAGGCCAGCAGGGTGTCATCGGAGAGAGGCGAGCGATCAAGCATGGTATTCGCGACGGCTAGTCCAACAGCCCCACCTGGCTAAACTCCGGCAGCCCGCCCCAGTAGAGGCCCCAGGCGAGAAAGAAGACCAGCGAGAGGGCATAGGCGAAGACGAAGAAGCGGGCGATGGGCCGCTGGCCCAACTCCCGCCGCTGCAACAACCCGAAGACGACGACGGCCACGGCGAAGCTGATACCCAGCCCGTTCGTGCCCGCCTCGACGATACTCAGGAAGTAGTTGAAGCCGTGGATGGCCGCGGCGGCCAGCACCAGGCCATCCCCCTGGCGCGGCCCGGCGAGGGGGTTGCGCCACTGGCGATAGATGATCAGCGCCGCCAGGCCGAGGATGCCCAGCAGCCAGATGGTGTGGCTGAGGTCTTCGTCGATGAAGTGGGTCAGCGCGGGCGCGTCGCCGGTCAGCCCTTCGTTCAGGTGGCCGATGGCGTTGGCGGCCAGGTGGGTCGAGTGGCCCATGACCCACAGCCCGGCCAGCACCAGGAAGACGAGCGTCTCGCGGTCGGCAATGCGCCGGTCGGGCGCGACCTGGAAGAGCAGCCAGTAGACGGGGATGAGCACCAGCGGCGTCAGCAGGTCGAGGATGTTGCCGACGCGCAAGAGTGGATAGGGGCCAAAGGGCCGGTTCAGATAGGCGGGGGCGATGAGAAAGAAGGCGAACAGGACGGCGAAAACGAGGGTCAAACGGGCGGCGCGGTACATGGAGGATAGTATAGCATAAGGACGCGGCGGGATGGGCCTCACTGTGCTTTTTGGCCGCGCGCGCCGTTGCCTTAAGCCGGCCCGTAATTCACACTGCCTAGAATGGGATGACGAACGAGAGGCATGGGGCGGGCGCATTGCTTTACCCACACCCACCGCCGAACCAAGGAGAGCATCGATGATCGCCAAGGATGTCAATGACCGGACGGCCGTGGGACCCCTGGCCCGCGCGAGCCAGCCCGTAGGCCGGGCCGCCGTGGAGCGCCGGCCGAGCCTGCTGTGGGTTCAGACCGAAGACCTGACCCAAATCCTCGACTCGGCCACCTGGCTGAAGACGGCCGACGAGCTGCGGGCGCTCGGCTGGGACGTGTTCCTGGTGCAGCCCGGCCCGGCCGACAGCGAACCCGTCCTGCGCGATGGCCTGCTCTATGTGCCCAAGCCGGCGACCTACTTCCTCGGTCAGAGGGCTTTTCATCGCAACGTCCTCAAGTGGCTCGACGCCCACGGCGGCGTCGATGTCGTCATGTTCCATCCGCTGTCGGTGCTCTGGCTGTCGTCGGCGCGGCGGGAGCGGGGGGGCAAGCGCCCGCTGCTGCTGATGGACATTCGCACGCTGTTCATGCGCGCCGCCGCGCCCCGCCTGCGCGACCGCTTCCGCGCCTTCTACTATGAGCACATCAACGGTTTGGCCCAGCGCTGGCTGGATGGCTATCTGGCCATCACGCCGCACATGGCCACCGCGTCGGGCATCAGCCAGGAGCGGCTGCTGGGCGTCTGGCCGTCGGGCGTCGATGCCGACATCTTCGCGCCGGCGGCGGCGGCGCGGCAATGGCCCGCGCCGGGCGAGCCGATCCGGCTGGTCTACATCGGTTCGCTGCACGTCGAGCGCAACCTGCTGGGCCTCAGCCGGGCCGTCGTCGAGGCCAACCGCGCCGGGATGAACTTCCAACTGCTGATGGTCGGCCGCGGCAGCCAGCAGGAGGAACTGGCCGCGTTCGCCCGCCAGTCCGGCGGCGCGGTCGAAGTCCGGCCGGCCGTGCCCCACAGCGAGGTCTGGAAGGTGCTGGCCGAGACCCACGTCGGCGTGCTGCCCTTCCCGGACGAACTCAAGTTCCGCGTCAGCAGCCCGATCAAGCTGTTCGAATATCTGGCCGCGGGCATGCCCATCCTGGCGACGCGCGTTGTCTGCCACACCGACATCGTCGGCAACGATCCCTACGCTTTCCTGGCGGCGTCGGGCGAGCAGGACGCGCTGGTGGCGGCACTGCGGGAGCTGTGGGCGGCGCGCGCGCGGCTGCCGGAGCTGGGCCGGCAGGCGATGGCTACCACGCCCCAATGGACGTGGCAGGCATCGGCGGCTAAACTGGATGTGGCTCTCCGCCGGGCGCTGGCCCAGCGCGCGGCGGCCACGCGATAACGCTTATGGACAGCGGTTACTTCCTCTTCTCGCTTGATACGGAGCTGGCCTGGGGCCACTACGACTACGACGATCTGCGGGCCAAGTTGTTCTCGCCCGACGGTTCGCGCGAGCGGCGCAAGATCGAGCGCATTCTGGCCATCTTCAACGAATTTGAGATCGTCGGCACGTGGGCCATCGTCGGGCACTTGTGGTATGAGCGCTGCGTCGAGTGTGAGGTCTGCCCCGTGCTGGAGTGGCGCGGCCGCTACGCCAGCGCCGACCAGATCATCGGCACGGCCCACCCCCTGTGGTATGGGCCGGACGTCGTCGAGCGCATCGCTGCCTCGCCGACGCCGCAGGAAATTGCCTTCCACGGCTACACCCACACGCCCTTCAGCGAGGCGACGATGAGCGCGGCGCAGGCGCAACTGGAGATCAGCGAGGGTGTGCGGCTGGCGGCGGCGCGCGGCGTCCAGTTGCGGGCGATGGTCTTCCCGCGCAACCGCATCGGCCATCTGGGCCTGTTCAAGCAGGCCGGCTTCACCACCTTCCGTGGGGCCGAAGTCTGGCCCCGCCCCTATCGCGCCCCCCTGTTGGGCAAGTTCCTGCGCCGCTATAACTACTACGTCTCCATTCTCACCACGCCGCAGGTCTTCGAGCCGAGCATTGATGCGTCTGGCCTTGTCGATCTGCCCGCGTCGCGCTGGCTGTTCGGGCTGGACGCGCGTACCGATGCCGCGCTGGACAACCGCGGCTGGGGTCACATCCGCACCAACAGTATGATCCGCGGCATTCGGCGGGCGGCGGCCGAAAAGAAGGTCATCCACCTCTGGGCGCACCCCTACGAGTTCGCCACCGAGCACGCCTTCGACAAGCTGCGCCGGCTGGCCGAGGCCGTGGCCGAGGAGCGCGCCGCCGGCCGGATGCGCTCTGTCGGCATGACTGAACTGGCGCGGCTGGCGTCTGGATCGACCCCGGACGCCGCAACCGCTCACTCCGTTGCCCCTGCTCTTGGAAAGGGTTAAGGAAGGGCGTCGCGCGGAAGGCCCTTTCCCTCAGCGGCGCGGCCGCGGATAGGCTAAAAACCGGGGATGTCGGCCACGCGCCAGAGGCCCAGGTGCTTATCGGCGTAGGTGGGGTCGGGGCAGCGTTCGTCGATTAAGCGCAGCGGTTCGGGGAAGTTGTAGGGGGGCAAAAGCAGGTTGATCGGCCGCCACGAGCCGGTAGGGATGTCCTGATTCCTGTCGCGATCGGTGAAGGTGGTGGTCAGTAGATACGTCGTGTCCGAGGCGCGAATATTGGCCAGCGCGCGCCGGATGTGGGCGTTGGAGAGATGGACCAGGCAATCGCGGCAGAGGAGCATGTCGGCCGCGGGCAGCGGGCTTTCCAACAGGTCGATGTACAGGAAGCGCCGCCGCTCGTTGCCATAGCGCGCCTGATTGCCGGCCACCAGGTCGGGCACGATGTCGCCGCCCGTGTAATCGACAGCCAGATCAACGAGCCGCATCCAATAGAAGTCGCCGCAGGGTACGTCGAGCAGTGAGCGGCACGCCAGTTCGTCGAGCAGCGCCGGCAGAACGCGCCGGATCTCCTCCGTCTGGGCCAGGTTCGACCCCGCGCCGGACACAGACTCCGAATCATCCCACTTATTGACGTTGTAGAACTGCGTGAACACTTCCTTGGGCGACCCCGCCAGGCGGGGGTGATAGCGCAGGCGCTGCCAGGCGCGGGCCAGGGCGGGAACGCGCCGCCTAAGCTCTACTTTGAAGTGGTTCAAGGTAATCCAGGCTCCTTTTCCGAGTTTATGATACCATGAACTATCCCTGTTGAGGTAATGCGATCATGAGTCGACCATTGGCCCTACAACTTTATTCCCTGCGCGAGGCGCTGGCCCACGACTTCGAGGCGACCGTCCGCGCCGTGGCCGCCATCGGCTACGCCGGCGTCGAGACGGCCGGCTTCCCCGAGGGCGTGTCGGCCGCGGCGGCCAAGGCCCTGTTCGATGAACTGGGCCTGACCGTCTGTTCGGCCCACGCGCCGCTGCCGCTGGGCGACGCCGCGGCCACGACGCTGGCGCAACTCCACGCTCTGGAGTGCGAGCGGCTGATCTGCGCCTGGCTGCCGCCGGAGACCTACGCCACGCTGGACAGCACCTACCGCGCCATCGACAAGCTCAACGAGGCCGCGGCCGTCTGCGCCGGACAAGGCCTGCGGCTGGGCGTCCACAACCACTGGTTCGAGTTCGAGCCGTTGGCCGACACGGGCCGGCGGCCGTATGACATCTGGCTGGAGCGGCTCGATCCGCACATCTTCTTCGAGTTGGACGCCTACTGGGCCAAGGTCGGCGGCGTCGAGCCGCTGGAGGCGCTGCGCCGGCTGGGGCCGCGGGTGGAGTTGCTGCACGTCAAGGACGGCCCGGCCGACGGCACGCAGTCGCCCATGACCGCCGTGGGCACGGGCGCGCTGGACTACACGACCATCATCCCCGCGGCCACGGCGGCCAAGTGGCTCATCGTCGAGATAGATCGCTGCGCCACGGACATGCTCACCGCCGTCGAGGCCAGCCAGCGCTATCTGGTCGGCAAGGGATTGGGACATGGCCACGCCTGAGATCACCCGCGTTGGCATCATCGGCTGCGGCAACATCAGCAGCGCCTACATCAACGGCTGTCGCGCGTTCGACTTCCTGCGTCTGGCCGGCGTGGCCGACCTGCGGCCGGAGGCGGCCCAGGCCAAGGCCGCCGAGCACGACCTGGCCTGCGCCGGCTCCGTCGAGGAGTTGCTGGCCGACCCCGACATCGACATCGTCATCAACCTGACCGTGCCCAACGTCCACGCCGCGGTCAGCCTGGCCATTCTGGCGGCGGACAAGCACGTCTACAGCGAGAAGCCGCTGGCCGTGGAACGCGCCGACGGCCGGGCCGTGCTGGACGCGGCCGCGGCGCGGGGGCTGCGCGTTGGCTGCGCGCCCGATACCTTCCTCGGCGGCGGCCTGCAAACCTGCCGCCGGCTGATCGACGAAGGGGCCATCGGCGAGCCGGTGGCGGCCACGGCCTTCTTTCTGGGCCACGGGCCGGAGAGCTGGCACCCCAACCCCGGCTTCTTCTACCGCGCCGGCGCGGGGCCGCTGTTCGACATGGCCCCTTACTACCTGACGGCGCTCGTCCACCTGCTCGGCCCGGTGGCCAGCGTGGCCGCCCTGGCGCGCATCTCCTTTGCCGAGCGCGTGGCCACCAGCGCGGCGCGGCAAGGCGAGCGGCTGCCGGTGGAAGTGCCGACCCACGTGGCCGGGACGCTGGCCATGAGCGCCGGCCCGCTGGCGACGATGATCACCAGCTTCGACGTCTGGGGCCATTCGCTGCCGCGCATCGAGATCTACGGCTCGGAAGGGTCGCTGAGTGTGCCCGACCCCAACACCTTTGGCGGGCCGGTGCGACTGCTGCGGCCGGGCGGCGAGTGGGCGGACGTGCCGCTGAGCCACAGCGACGCGGTGCGTCGCGGCGTGGGTGTGGCCGACATGGCCCTGGCGATTGCCGAGGGGCGGCCCCACCGCGCCGCGGGCGAGATGGCCTACCACGTGCTCGACGTGATGCACAGCTTCTACGACTCGTCGGCCGAGGGGCGGACGGTGGCCGTGGCCAGCACGTGCGCCCAGCCGGCGGCCATGCCCTCCGGCGCGCCAGA
>JAIBAS010000381.1 GCA_019695075.1 Promineifilum sp.
GTAGTCATTCAGAAAGAAGTTCAGTTCTACGACGACCAGCTGACGGCGGCTCAGACTGACGACGGTCGCATCTACGTGTCCATCAACGAGGTCTGCGGCGTGCTTGGCTTGTCGCGCCCAGCCCAGCAACGGCGAATCCAGGAGCATGACGTTCTAAGCGAAGGTCTCGTCCGGTTAGCGATAGACACCGCTGGCGGCCCGCAGACGGTCTCCATGCTGCGCCACGACCTGGTTCCGTTATGGTTGGCGGGTTTACAGGGCCGTGCTGTACGCGAGGATGTACGGCCGAAGCTGAAGCAGTTCCAACTCCGCGCGGCGCAAGTGCTCTACGAGGCGTTCCAGGAGGGCAGGCTGACGACGGCCGATCCCACTGACCTCTTTGCCGGGGCGTCACCGGAGAGCGTGCAGGCTTACCAGCTGGCTCAGGCGGTTTTACATCTGGCGCGGAACCAACTGCTCATGGAACAGCGGCTCGGTGGCCGCATTGACGCCGTAGAAGTGAGGTTGGAGACGATTGAGGACGCACTCTCCCAACCGGGCCGGACGGTAACCGAGGATCAGGCCAGCCAGATCAGCCAGGCGGTCAAAGCCGTCGCTCTGGCCCTGGGCAAGGCCAGCGGCCGGAATGAGTTCGGGGGCGTGTATGGCGAACTCTACCGCAAGTTCGGTATTGCCAGCTACAGGATGCTGCCGGCGCGCCGCTTCGAGGAGGCCATGCGGTTTTTGGCGGAGTGGCATGAGACGGTGGCCGGGGGGCCGTTGCCATTTTAGGTGTCTGTATAGGAGTCACTGCCGGTTTTGCAACAAAAGAGAAACGACAAGGCCCGCTGGGCAGAGTGAAGCCGGCAGGCCCTGTCAGGCGAGAATCAACAGGCTAACTCGACACCGTAGAGGCTGGATGGAGAATCCTGAGTCTACCACTGTCGTTTGGCAGACAGGCTTTAGTGAACTAGGGCAGAGGCAGCCGCTGTTACACTGCGCCATGCTCCTCTATGATCCGCCAGCGCTTCCCTTCGCTGTCGACCGAAGCCACACTCCCGATCGCGGACAGGGAACTTAGAGAGTCGAGCACTTGCTCTTCTGTCAACAGGCGGAAATGCAGGCCGCCTTCCCTGCGCGCTGTGTTGGTGGCAGCGACGATGTCGACCAGTGCTGCCTCGTGGTCCAAGCCGGCGGCGCGCGCCAGACCCAGAAAGACGCTGGCGATGTCAGCATCAATCTTGATCACAAATGGCTTGGCTAACGCGGCGATGAGTAGAGCCACGGCCCCGGCGATGGCGATCGGCGTCGCGCCGGTGGCGGTTACAGTAGCAATAGTCGTCAGCAGGCTGCCTATGGCAGCGGCTATACTCCAAAATGTAAACTCTACATTATGCCACTTGAAGCTCTGCGCCGTTCGTCCCGTCTTCAGATTGCCCATGTAGCGCCGTTCTGCCGTGTTGTGCGGCGATGTCGCTCTGGCAGATTCGCGTAGTAATACGGCCCCATCATCGTCACCCAGTTGTTCGACCAACGCCGCCACATCCAGCAGTACGCCCCCGTAAAGCGAGAGCGCACCCATCGTTGCCGCCAAGTGCTTCCGCGCTTCGGGGTAGGGGGCCAGCGTCGTCCGGTAAGCCGCTGCCAGTCCAATTCGCCGGGTCTCGTCGGCTGCAACCCAGTCCACGTCAAGCTCCGCCAATTGCCGGGCGACCTGCGGCCAATCTTTGCCGACCAGCCCTGGCAATTCGGCGGCCATCGACTGAACGGCAGCATACGTCCTCTCAGATGTCTCGCTCATGGTCATGCTCCTGAGAAGGTGAACGCAGCCCAGTGATACGGCTCTACGTAGGCTGCTGCCGTCGGATCTTTCAACGACGCCTCCTCATGCGCTTCCTCAGCACTGGAAATGGTCATACGCGGCAGGAAGACTGAGTAGTAGGCGTCTAACTCACCCCACGTCACACCGCGCAACCACAACTGCGCCGACCGCAGTGCGTCGGCAGGCGCGTCTCCGGCCAGCACGCAGCGGTAGAAATGGGTCATCAGCAGCGCTGTTGAGCGGTCATCAACTGGCCATAAGCTGCCGACGACCCCGGCGGCACCGGCGGCGAGAAAGCCCGTTGGCAAGCCGATAACCTCGTCGGGTAGCTCGCGAAAGTCGGTCAGCCCGGTCTGGCAGGCAGAGAGGACGGCCAGTCGCGTGCCGGCCAGCGCCTCGCTGTCGCGGATGGCGCGTAGGGTCAGCATCTCTCCGCCGGCCATGAGCAAGCCGGAGTTGAGCGGTTCGTCGGCATCGAACACGGCGTGGCAGGCGAAGTGGAATACGCGCTTGCCCGGGAGTGCGGTATCGACAGCCGACAGCGTTGCTTCTGTTTCATAGAGATGCGCGACCCGACCGACAAAGGCGGCTTGTTCGCTCAGCAGCGCCGCCACTTCCTGCGCTTCCTCGCGGGCGAATCGCAACGATGGAATGCCCTTCGGCAGCGGCTGCGGGTTGGCGACGACCAGCGCTGCCGCTGGGTCAGCCGCGACAGCGGCCCGCATCTGGCTCTCGACGATTGTCTGAGCTGACGGAGCG
>JAIBAS010000628.1 GCA_019695075.1 Promineifilum sp.
GCCAACGTCAGCGTCATCCTGTACCTGAGCGAGTAGGGTCGCGTGGCCACCTTCTCACCCAGCGCGGCCGTCCAACTGGCCATCAACGCCGCCCGCCAAGCCGGCCTGCTGGACGCGCCGGTGCGCTTCGCGCATGCGCTCGACGACAGTGGTACGCCCCTGCATATCTATCTGGCCAATGGCCGCGTCGTCCTCTGGCCCCCGGCCAGGGCGGCCGAAACCACTGCTACCGAGCCCCTTGCCCCGCCCACGGATGCCAACCCACCACCCGACAGCGACCCTGACCCCGACCCAGGCTCTACTCTGCCCCCATCCCCCTCTCCCAAGCGCCGCAGGAAATGACCGATAGTGCCCGGCCCCCAAGCCGGGCACTTCTCGTCCACGGGGCCGGCCAAAAACTGGCCGGGGCAGCGCTTATCATTGCGGCAGAGCAACGGAGATGCGATGCCGACACTGACCGCATATATCACCACTGGCGCGGACGATGCGCAAGAGACAAACGGCACGACAAGCCTGACACAAACAGCCATGAACTGCGCTACCAGCAACCAGTACATCGGCCTTCGCTTTCAAGGCACCGGCCTCCTTAAGGGCGCAACCATCAGCAGCGCGATTCTAAGGCTCAACCTGTCCTCCGGCAGTTACGACACCCCGAACGTCACCCAGTACGGCCAGCTTATTCCCAATGCGCCCGCGTTCACTACGAACACCAACGACATCAGCAGCCGGACGTTGACGCAAGCCGCTGTCCCCTGGACCTCCACAGCCAGCGGCACCGGCTACCGCCAACTACCCGACATCGCCGCTGTCCTTCAAGAAATCATCAACCAGGATGAGTGGGTTGAAGACAATTACTTTGCCCTCATTGTCAGAGGCAACAGCACAACCAGTTCGCCTCTGCGCATCAACGCCTACGAGGCAGGCCTGTCAACCCGCGCCTACATCACTATCGACTACACAGAACCGCCCAGTGGCCCACACCCAGGAGTCGTCGCACACCATCGTCGCAGCCTCATGAGCGTTTTCTAGCTGGGCTGAACACCTAGAGGAGTACTTCCTATGCCCGTCACCCAAGAACAGATCGAACAGTACGTCGCCGCCCTGATCGCCGCCGACATCACTCCCAGCGCCTTCGGCGAGTTCATGATCCGCTCCAAGCTCTTCATCGACCTGCGCGCCCTGGAAACCGGTCTCGACATCCTGGCCCGCCAACGCTCCGAAGCCCTGGCCCAGTTCGACCAGCAGGAAGCCGGACTGCGCGCCCAAATCGAAAGCAAGCGGCAAGAGATCGAAGCCCTGGCCGCCTAGCTCACAGAAAGCCCCGTGTTCCTCAAACAATCCACCACGACCACCGTCAGCTTTGGCCCGTTCGTCAGCGCGGCCGACGGCAAGACGCCGGTGACGGATCTCTACACCGGCGGCGCGAACGCCATGACCGTCTACCTGAGCAAGAACGGCGGGACGGCCGCGGCGCGGAACAGCGCCACGTCCATCACCTACGACCGCGACGGCTACTACCGGGTGGAACTGAACACGACCGACACGGCCACCGCCGGCCTCCTGGAACTCTTCGCCAACGCCGCCGGAGCGCTGCCCGTCTGGCGCCACCTGGTCATCCTGACCGCCAACAACTACGACGCGCTCATCGCCGGTAGTGATGCGCTCCAGGTACACGCCAACGAAATCACCGCCAACCTCATCACCGCCGCCGCCCTGGCCGCCGACGCCGGAACGGAAATCGCCGCGGCCGTGTGGGCCAACGCCACCCGCACCCTCTCCGCGTCAGGCGACCCCACCGCCGCCCAGATCGCCGATGCGGTCTGGGACGAAGCGCGTGCCGACCACACGGCCGCCGGTACCTTCGGCCAGGGGGCGGCCAGCGTGCAGGGCAACATCACCGGCAGCGTAGGCAGCGTCACGAACCCGGTCACGGCGGGCACCGTCAGTGACAAGACCGGCTATGCCCTCTCGGCCGCCGGGGTGTCGGCCGTCCAGGCTGGGCTGTCCACCCTGACCGCAGCCCAGGTCAATGCCGAAGCCGATGCCGCCCTGAGCGGTGTCGGCCTGACCACCACCGTCACCGGCAGGATCGACGCGGCCATCAGCACGCGCCTACCAACTGCCAGCTACACTGCCCCGGCCAATGCCGACGTGGCCGCCATCAAAGCCCAAACCGACAAGTTGGCCTTCACCGGTACCGGCCCCTACGATGTCAAGGCCACGCTCGACGGTGAGACGGTCACCGCCGCTGCCGTCAGCGACAAAGCCGGCTACAGTCTCAGCGCTGCCGGGGTGACGTCCGTCCAAAGCGGTCTGTCTACACTCACGACCGCTCAGGTCAACGCCGAAGTGGATACCGCCCTGTCCGACGCCGGCGTGTCCACGACCGTCATGGGCCGTCTTGATGCGGCCGTCTCAACCCGCCTGGCCACCGCCGGCTATACCGCCCCGGCAAACGCCGATGTGGCGGTTATCAAAGCGCAGACCGACAAACTGGCCTTCGCCGGCGCTGGCCCCTACGACGTCAAGGCTACCCTCGACGGCGAGACCGTCACCGCG
>JAIBAS010000330.1 GCA_019695075.1 Promineifilum sp.
CCGGGCCAGCGGCGGCAAGGGCACGTCCGCGGCCAGGGGGACGGCCGGCCGCAAGACGAGGCTGATCGACCGGCCCACCCGGTCGCCCAGGTTGACCACGTCGCCTGGCTCCAGTGGTTGCGGCGTATTGGGAGCCACCCGCCGGCCGCCGACGAATGTGCCGTTGCGGCTGCCCAGGTCGATGATGTTAACGCGATAGCCGCTGCCCTCATCGACCGTCTCCAGGCGCAGATGGTGGCTGGAGACGATGGGCAGGGCCAGGACGATGTCGTTGTCGGCCGCCCGGCCGAGGGTCGTCACCATGCGGCTGAGGGTCACTTCCTGGTTGGGCTGGTCGGGCCAGTCGATGATCAGCACGGGGTACTCGGTCGAATCGACCACCACCGTCTCTGTCACCGGCGCGCGCGGGGCCGGCAGCGGCGCGGGCAGGGGCTTGGAGCTGCTGGGCCGCAAGACGGCCAACAGCGCCCGCAGTCCGCGGTCGTAATCCATCTCAAAGGAGATGTACTGGCGCGTCGAGAGCAGCAGTGGCACGTCGGCCCGCCGCACGCGCAACGGGAAGATGCGCATCTGGCCCTCGTTCTCCAGTATAATGGCCACTTGCGTCTCCTGCGACACCCATTTGGAGTCGGCGCTCTCCGGGGTCAGCACCAGCAGGAAGATGCCGCTCTCGCGCAGGCCGCGTTCGATGGCCGCGACCCACTTCTCGCCGGGCAGGATGCTATCGGGGGCGATCCAGATGTCGTAGCCCTGCGCCCGCAGGTCGGCCGCCAGCCGGCCGGCGAATTCGGCGTCGGCGTTGGCATAGCTGATGAAGATGCGATTGGGGTCGCGCGCCGCCGCGACCGGTTCGGGGGGCAGGTCGGGGTCGGTGGCGAAGAACTTGCAGTAGGCGTCGGTGCGCAGCTTCTCGACGACGACGACAAGATGGTCGAGGCGGTCGTGGCGGGCGGCGAAGTCGATCAGGGTGCGCACCTTCTCGCTCAGGGCCATCCCTGTTCCCATCAGCGAGCGCGCGGTGGGGAAATAGTCAAAGATCAAGTCCGCCAACTCGTCGTCGTTGAAGGACTCCAGCATGAACTTCCGCAGCCGTGACCGATCGACCATGTTAAGCAATCTCCCTTTAGCGAGAAAGATTATACACAGAAGGGTGGTAGGTAACAAGCCGATCTACCCAGTGCCCAGTGTCCAATGTCCAGCACCACTGCCCATATTTTCCCCCTTGACAACGATACAGATCTGTATATACTGTTGATTGCAATACAGACCTGTCTCGTTTAGAGAGGAAACGACAATGAACGTAGGCGTACTTGGATCGGGGTCAGTGGGCCAGGCCTTGGCCGGCAAGCTGGCCGAACTGGGCCATGATGTCGTGCTCGGCACGCGCGACCCGGCCAACGTGGCTGAGAAGAAGGGCTATGCCCCAAGCCTGGGCGAGTGGCTGGCCACGGTTGCGGGCGCGGCCCGCCTGGGCACGTTCGCCGAGGCGGCCGCCCACGGCGAGCTAATCGTCAACGCGCTCAACGGATTGGTGGCCGTGGAGACGCTGAAACCGTTGGCCGCGTCGCTGGCCGGCAAGGTGATGATCGACATCACCAACCCGCTCGACTTCTCGCGCGGCATGCCGCCGTCGGTGCTGACCTACGACGGCGCGTCGCTGGCCGAGGAACTTCAGCGGACGTTGCCGGAGACGCGCGTGGTCAAGTCGCTCAACACGCTGACGGCGGCGCTGATGGTCAACCCGCGTCTGCTGGCCGATGGCGACCACACCGTCTTCGTCGCCGGCGATGATGCCGCGGCCAAGGCAGAGGTGACGGCGCTGCTGCGTAGCTTCGGCTGGGGCGACATCCTCGACCTGGGTGACCTGTCGGCCGCGCGCGGGCTGGAGTTGTGGTTGCCGCTGTGGTTGCAACTCTTTGGGGTGCTGGGGCGGCCGGCGTTTAATCTGAAGATCGTCCGCTAAGGGCGACTCGCTGTGCCTGGCACTTTCTGAAGTGCCTGGCACGTTCTTTTCCCCCTATGCCGAAGAAGGTGCGTCGCACTGAAGAAAGTGCGACGCACCGACTCGCTTTTCTCTACCTGCTCTGCCTACGGCGTCGCTGCCGCGGCTGGCGTCGCCTGCTCAGCCGGCGGCGCGCCTTGCCCCGACGGCATGGCCTGTTCCAACAGCCGGTCGGCCATCGCCTCCACATCCATGTCGGCCGCCTCGGGCAGCGCTTGCAACGCCGCGACGACGGCGGCGCGGACGGTGGCGATATCGCCGCCGTTGGCCGTGACGATGTCGGCCAGCGTCTGGCCCTCGTTCATCTGGGCGCGGATGTCGTCGGCGCTCAGGCCGGTGGCCTCGGCCACGGCGGCCAGCGCCGCGTCCATGCCTCCGCCCATGCCGCCCGGCCCACCGGCCGGCATCTCGCCCGTCTTGGTCTGCAACAGGCGGATGACCATGCCGGTCAGCATCCGGCTCTGCATTTCGGCCGGGTCCATGTTGGCCAGCGCCGCCTGGCGCGTGGCCATGTCGTCCTCGCTCAGGTTGCCGCCGCTGAAGTCGCCGCCGGCC
>JAIBAS010000262.1 GCA_019695075.1 Promineifilum sp.
ATTGAGGACCCGCCCGCCACCGAGCGTGCTGCCGGGGGAGGGGCGGCGCAAGATGAAGTGCTGGCCGCGCACGGCGGCCACCGGTTCGGCCGTGGCCAGTTGCAGCCAGCCTTCGACCCCCGGAGCGATCTCCTCGCCGCCGATGACGCGGGCGCGGGCGGCGACTTCGGCCGCGCCGAGGAAAAGCCTGACTTCGGCGTTGTGGCCCAGGGGGGCGTCGGCGTCGGGCAGGTGGCGATAAATGCAGTCGAGCAACGTGGTCGGCTGGAGTGCGCCGGGGACGACGACCACCTGGCCGCGCCGCAGGGCCTCGCGATCGATGCCGGCCAGGTTGACGGCCACGCGGCTGCCGGGCAAGGCCACATCGCGCTTGGTCTTGTGGGTCTGCAAACCACGGACACGGCCGGCGAAGCCGCCCGGCTGGACTTCCACGTCGTCGCCCACTTGGAGGCGGCCGTCGAGCAGCGTGCCGGTGACAATGGTGCCGAAGCCGGGCAGGGAGAAGACGCGGTCGATGGGCAGGCGCGGCCGGCCCAGGTCGGGCGCGGGCGGCGTTTCGCGTAGTGAGTCGGATAGCGCCATCCGCAGCGCATCGAGGCCGGCTCCGGTGCGGGCAGAAACAGGCACAATGGGCGCATTGGCTAGGGCCGGCGCGCCCCGGCCGACGGCTTCGCCCACTTCCAGCGTGACCAGTTCCAGCCACTCCGGGTCGTCGATGAGGTCGGTCTTGGTCAGAGCGATGACGCCGCGGGGAATCTCCAGCAGGTTGAGGATGGCCAGATGTTCGCGCGTCTGGGGCATGACGCCCTCGTCGGCCGCGATGACGAACAGGGCCAGGTCGATGCCGCCGACGCCGGCAAGCATGTTCTCGATGAAGTCGCGGTGGCCGGGCACGTCCACGACGCCGACCTCCTCGCCGTCCAGCGTCAGCCAGGCGAAGCCCAGGTCGATGGTCATCTCGCGGGCCTTCTCCTCGGCCAGCCGGTCGGGGTCGATGCCCGTCAGGGCGTGGACAAGGGTCGATTTGCCGTGGTCAACGTGGCCGGCGGTGCCGATGACGTGCATGGCGGAGTGGGCGGCGGCCGGCGGGCTAGTCCTCGCGCACTGGAACCAGCGCCGGCTGGCGGCGGCGGTTGGGGTTCTGATCGAGCGCCTTCTCCACCTCTTCGAGCCAGAGGACGGGCCACTTCTTGATGGCCTCCGACTGCGCCAGGGTGACGCGCATGGCCACAGCCAACTCTTCCTTGAGTTGATCCAACTGCTCGTTCAGCGCGGCCAGTTGCTCGCGGAACTCGCGCTCGCGGCGGTCGCCGACCGACAGGCGCTGCATCAGGTCGCTCTCGACATTCTTCCACTTGCGGCTATCTTCCTGGACGAACTGCTCCCAGCGCGACTCCAACCGCTTCGACTCGACGCGTACCAGTTCGTTGGCCTCGCGCTGCTGGTTCTCCAGGTGAATCTGTAGGGCGCGCAGGCTCTCGATGGCCGTGCGCGACTCGTTGTACTGATTGTGGAACTTGACCCAGTCCTGCGTGAAACGCTCTAGCGTCGACTCGTGCTCATCCATCGTCCGCTGCCAGCCGGCCAGGCGCTGGTTGCGCTCGTGCTCGCCAATCTGCACCTGCTCCGTCCAGTCGCTGATGCTCTTGCGCAGAAGGATTTGGGCCTCGCTGGTGGTTTGGGCCGCGGCCTGCACCTTGGACAGGTTCTGGCCGAGGATCTCCAGCCGGTTATTGATCGGTTCCCAGCGCTTGCCGATTTCCAGCAGGGCCGCCTGCACCTCGGCGATATTGCGGTTGTCTTGCTTCTCCTTCTCTTCGACGAAGGCCAGAGAGCGCTCGACATTGTCAACCTGGCTGGTCAGCTGGGTTAGGGCGTTCTGTTGCACGCCGATCAGGCTGGCCAGGCGAGCCTCCTCGGCCTGGCGCAGGGGCAGGACTTGCTCGATACGGCCGATGGCCGGCAGTTCCTTGCGGATGTCGGCGATCTCGCGGGTGACAGCCTCGTGCTCCACACGCCGCAGCCGGTCCAGTTCGCGCTCAGCATCGATACGCCGCTTGTCGTACTGTTCGATCATCTTGACGATGTCGTCCTTGAACTGCGACAGCTGCGTATCGACCATGGGGATGCGCGAGAGCTGGCTGTTGACGAGGCCAAGCTGCTTCTCCAGGTCTTGGATGCGGCGGTCGCGGCTGACCAATTCGCGCTCGGCCAGGACAGCGCGCTGTTCCAGTTCGACCAGTTTGCGCGTCGATTTGCGGCGCTCCTCGTCCAGCCATTCGAGCCGCTTGCGAAGCTCGCCGATCTCCTGATCCAGGGCGCTGCTGACGGGTTTTGAACCGGCGTTGTTGCTCATCGCCTTCACTCCAGAGAGACTCCACCGCGGTGCGGGCGGCGGGGGTGGATGAGCGCATTATACTCAGCCGCTCCGGCCGAGGCCAACTTGCCCGGCGATGCTCATGCGCCATACAATCGCAGCCATGAAGATCGGGATCGATTGCCGCCTGCCAACGTACCGCATGGGCGGCATCAGTCAGTATGCCATCTACCTCATCGGGGCCTTGGGCCGGCTGGCCGCGGCCGACAGATTCGTCGTCTTCCACAGCCGCAAAGAAGCGCGGTCGTTTGTGCCCTCAGATAGTCGCTTTTCGCGTAGTAATTTATGGACGCCCTGCCACCATCCCCTAGAACGGTACGCACTCAGCGTCGAACTGACCCGCCACCGGCTGGACGTGCTTCACAGCCCCGATTTCATCCCCCCGGCCGGTGGGGCAGGCCGGCGAGTAATCACCGTCCACGACCTGACCTTCCGGCGCTATCCGGAGTTCCTGACAGATGAAAGCCGCCGCTACTACGCCGAGCAGATCGCGTGGGCGGTGGATGCCGCCGACGCCATCAGCGCCGATAGCGAGGCGACGCGGCGCGATCTGATTGACCTGGTCGGCGCGCCGCCGGCCAGGGTGACGACAATTCATCTGGCGGCCAACCCGCTCTTTGCCGCGGACCGCTCGCTGGCCGAGGTAGACGCCACTTTGACCGCGCTCAGGCTGGAGCGGGGCTTCCTGCTGGCCGTGGGCACGCTGGAACCGCGCAAGAACCTGCCGACGCTGCTGCGGGCCTATGACCGGCTGCGGCGCGAGGCGGGCCTGCGGATGCCGCTCGTCCTCGCCGGCGGCAAGGGCTGGCTCTACGACGACGTTTTTCGTACCATCGACGCGCTGGGACTGGCGGGGTGCGTGCGCCATTTGGAGTCCGTCAGCGACGCGCAACTGGCCTGCCTCTATCGGGCTGCGGGGGCGCTGGCCTTCCCATCCCATTACGAGGGCTTTGGCTTGCCCGCACTGGAGGCGCTGCACGCCGGTTGCCCGGTCGTGGCCAGCAACCGTGGCTCGTTGCCAGAGGTGGTCGGCGCGGCCGGACTGCTGCTGGAGCCGGATGATGTCGATGCCTGGGCCGAGGCGCTCTGGCGCGTGTTGACCGACGATGCGCTGGCCGACAGGTTGCGCCACGCGGGGCCGGCACAGGCGGGTCAGTTCACGTGGGCGCGAACGGCCGCAGCCACGCTGAGTCTCTATCACGGAGCCTAACATCAGTGGCCCACATCCTCCTCTTGACACCCCAGTGGCCCTATCCCCCCCAGCAGGGCACCAGCCTGCGCAACTTCCACGTCCTGCGAGCGCTGGCCCTGCGCCACGACGTGACTCTGCTCAGCTACGCCGAGGCCGACCAGACAGCCGACACGCAGCCCCTGAGCGACTGGACGCGGGTGCGGCCGCCCATAGCTGTGCCCACGCGAACGACAGTGCGCCGCCTGGCGCAACTGCTGACGACGCGCGCGCCGGACATGGCCCTACGGCTGCGGAGCGAAGCGTTCGCGGCGGCCCTGGCCGCGCTCTTGCGGGCGGAGCGATTCGACGCGGTGCAGATCGAGGGCATCGAACTGGCCTGGGCAATTCCCGCCGTGCGCGCGGCCAGCGCAGCCCGCATCGTCCTCGACTGCCACAACGCCGAGACGGAGCTACAGCGCCGCGCCGGACAGGGGGATCGCGCCCGGCCGGGGCGTTGGCCGGCGGCGGTGTACTCGGCCATACAAGCGGGGCGGCTGCGAGAGTATGAGCGTTGGGCGTTGCGCGCCGCCGATGCCGTCATTGCCGTCAGCGAGGAAGACCAGCGCCACCTGGCGGCGCTGGCCGACGACGGCCGGCCCATCGCCTGCATCCCCAACGCGCTGGCGGTCGATGACTACCGCTGGGACGGCCTCGTGCCCGAATCAGCCCGGTTTGACCTGGTGTTCACCGGCAAGATGGACTACAGGCCGAACGTCGACGGCGTGCTATGGTTTGCTGAGGCGGTCTGGCCGCTGGTGCGAAAAGCCCGGCCGGCGACGACGTGGGCGGTCGTCGGGCAACGGCCGCACGCACGCCTGACCGTCCTGCGGGCACAACCGGGCATCACCGTCACCGGGCGCGTGGTTGAGGTGCAGCCCTACCTGGCCGGCGCGGCCGTCTACATTGTCCCCTTGCGTGTCGGCAGCGGCACACGCCTCAAGCTGATCGAGTCGATGGCCGCCGGTTGCGCGGTCGTCTCGACGACGGTGGGAGCGGAGGGCTTCCCCGTGGAAAGCGGGCGCGAGCTTATCCTGGCCGACACGCCGGGAGAGTTCGCCGCGGCCGTGCTGGCCCTGCTGGCCGACCCGGCGCGACGGACCGCGCTGGGCGAACAGGCGCGCGCCTTTGCCGCCCAATACGACTGGCGGCAGGTCGCGCCTCTGTTCGACCGCGTCTACGACGACCTGCTGCGCTAGATGGCGATCAGGGGCGTCTGCGGCGCGGCGCTGAGGTATTCGGCCCCATCGGCGGTGACAAGCAACAAGTCTTCGATGCGCACACCGCCATAGCCCGGCAGGTAGATGCCCGGTTCGACGGTCATGACCGCCCCGGCGGGGATGACCGTGCCCTCAGCCAAGCGACTGAAGCGCGGCTCCTCGTGAATCTCCAAGCCGACGCCGTGACCCGTGCCGTGGCCGAAGTGATCGCCGTGGCCGGCGGCGGTGATGAGGTCGCGGGCCAGCGCGTCGACAGCCTTACCGGTGACGCCGGGGCGGATGCCGGCGACGGCGGCCTGGTGGGCGGCGCTGACGGTGTTGTAGAGGCCCCAGAAGGCGTCGCCGGCCGTTTCGCCCAGGTAAAACGACCGCGTCAGGTCGCTCTTGTAGCCGTCTACCTGCGCGCCCAGATCGACGATGACGATGTCGCCCGCCTGGAGTTGGCGGTCGCCGGGGTGGTGGTGGGGCAGGGCGCTGTTGGGGCCAGAGGCAACAATGATGTCGAAGGCGACGCTCTCGGCGCCGGCCTCGCGCATAGCCTTCTCCAGTTCCCAGGCCACGGCGCGCTCGGTGATGCCCGGTCGGGCCAGTTGGGGCACGAGGGCCACAGCCACGTCAGTCAGGCGAGCGGCGACGCGGATGGCGGCCAACTCGTCAGCCGACTTGACCGCCCGCAACGCCTCAACGGTCGCCGGCAAAGGCACCCAGGCGACACCCTCATTAGCAGCCAGTTGCTTGTGAAAGGCCAGGGTGACGTGGCGCGCTTCCAGGCCGATGCGCGGGCCGCCGGCCAGGGCCAGGAAATTGCGCATGTCGTCCTTGCTATCGCGCAACTGGAAAACCTCATAGGCGGGCGCTTCCTGGGCGGCGCGCTCCCAGTAGCGGGAGTCGGTGGCCAGCACAGCGCGGTCGCGGGCGATGAGCAGGTGGGCGGCCGACCCGGTGAAACCACTGGCCCAGCGCCGATTGGCGGGGCTGGTCAGCAGCAGAGCGTCTACTTGCCAATCGTCGAAGTTGGCCCGGATTGCGGACAGGCGATCAGTCATCTTGGCTACTCCTCAATCGATCCAGATTCGGCCCTCGCCGGTGGTGACGCGGCCGACAACAGCAGCGTCGGGCAGCGCGGCGAGGAAAGATGCCACGCCCGCGGGCGGCACGGCGACCAGAAGGCCGCCGGACGTTTCGGGCGTGAAGAGCATGTCCTGATAGAGGGGGTCGATCCCCCCGGCAAAGGTCACGTGCGGGCGAAAGAAGCCGGCATTGTTATCCATGCCGCCGGGGAACGCGCCGGCGCGGCCGTAGTCGAGCGCGCCGGGCAGCCACGGCAGCCGCGCCAGGTCGAAGCGGAAGTCGGTGTCGCCCTGGCGGGCCATCTCCTGGGCGTGGCCGAGCAGGCCGAAGCCGGTGATGTCGGTCATGGCGTGCGCGCCGGCGACGGCCGCGGCCCGGGCCGCGGCGCGGTTCAGGCGCTTCATGCTGGCTACGGCCGGGGCCAGGTGCTCCGGCGCGACCATTTGCCGCTTCAGCGCTGTGGTGATGACGCCGACGCCGAGCGGCTTGGTCAGCAGCAGGCTATCGCCCGGTTGCGCGCCACCCTTGCGCCGCACCATCTCCGGGGCGATGAGGCCGGTGACCGCCAGGCCGTACTTCGGCTCACGGTCGTTGACGCTGTGGCCGCCAACGACGACCGCGCCGGCTTCCGCCACCTTCTCCGCGCCGCCGCGCAGGATTTCGGCCAGGATGCCCCTATCGAGGCTGTCGGGAAAGGCGACCAGGTTGACGGCAAAAAGCACCTCGCCGCCCATGGCGTAGACGTCGGATAGGGCGTTGGCGGCGGCGATGGCCCCGAAGTCGTAGGGGTCATCGACGATGGGCGGGAAGAAATCGACAGTGGAGACGACGGCCTGGGTGGCGTTGATCTGGTACACGGCAGCGTCATCGGCCGCGGTCAGTCCAACCAGGAGGTCGGGATAGTTGCCCGCCTGGAAGGTCGCGCGTATGGGGCCGAGAATTCGCTCCAGCTCCGCTGGGGCCAATTTGGACGCTCAGCCGGCGCAGGAAGCGAAAGCGGTCAGTCGAATTGGTTCTGTGGTCATTGCGCTCATCGTCTACCCAGGTTTCTCAGGCGGCAGACCACGAGAAGTATACTGCCGACCGATGATTCGGCAATTGGCGTTGACCCGTCCCAACCCCCTACCTATAATGGCCGTCTATGAAGCGTTCGCCCCTATCGCGCGTCGAGAGCCTCATCCGCAGGGTGGTGGAGGAGCCGTTCACCTGGCTGGCCGGCAATCCGCTCGATCCCTTCCGGCTGGCCACGCACCTGGTGCGCTATTACGAGGACGGCCCGGCCGACAGCCCGCCGCCCAACCATTTCACCATCCACATCAACCCGGCTGACTACGCAGAAATGGTCGGACGGCCAACCGAACTGGCCGACCTGGAAGCGCAGGTGGGCGAATACGTGCGCCTGCTGGCTGAGCGGCGCGGCATCCACCTGACCGAGACAGTCAGCGTCGCCTTCGCCGCCGATCCCGGCGAGCAACCGCAGCGCGCTCACGTCGTTCCCAGCCGGATCGCCGAGCCGGTCGCAGAGGGTACCGAGGTCTTCCTCGTGGACGCGGGCGACGCGGTCATGGAGGCCATCCGGGCCGTCGATGCTTTTCTCATTGTCCAGGGGCGGCAGCACATCGCCCTCGACCGGCCGGTGACGCGCATCGGCCGGCGCATGGATAACGACATCGTCATTGATTCACCATCCATCAGCCGTCAGCACGCGCAAATCCGCTGGCGGCAGCGCTACTTTGTGCTCTATGACGTTAGCCGCCGCGGGCAGACGGCCGTCAACGGCCGGCCGGCGCGCGAGCACATCCTTCGCAGCGGCGATGTCATTGCTCTCAGCGACGTGATGCTGGTCTATGGCGAGGGGCGGGACGCGCCGCTGGGCGAGCTGGCCAGCGCCGTCGATGAAGAACTCGACACGACCCAACTAAAGCCGTTCGAATGACCACGCCGTTACTCCTCCTGATCCTGCGCATCGCCGGCGCGGCGCTGCTGTTGGCCTTCTTCGCGGCGGTGGGCTGGTATTTGTGGCAAGACCTGCGCGCCACGCGCCAGGTGATGACCGGGCAGGGCGTCAGCATGGGCAAGTTGCGCGTGCTGGCCAACACAGGCGAACGCCCGCGGCCCGACACCACCTACGAACTATCGCCCATCACCACGCTCGGCCGCCACAGCCGCAACACCATCGTCCTCAACGATACTTACGTCTCTGGCGAACACGCCCTCCTGGCCTGGCGTGATTCGCAGTGGTGGCTGGAAGACCTGAGCAGCCGCAATGGGACGATCCTCAACGACGCGCCGCTGACTGACCCGACGGTGATCTCGGCCGGGGACGTCATCACCATCGGCGGCGTGCAGCTGAAGCTGGAGTTGCCGGGGCAGAACGGGGAGGAGAAGGAGAGCGGCATACGGGATTCGAACCCGTGATAACAGCTTGGGAAGCTGCTGT
>JAIBAS010000024.1 GCA_019695075.1 Promineifilum sp.
GGCCGCCACGCCCGCGCCGCTCGTCCTGCCCGCGCCCACGGCCACGGGCGAGGCCCTCGCGCTACCCGCCGCCGCCGAGGTGACCCCGCGCACGGAGCTATCGATCTGGGTCAACGAGGATTCGGTCGCCCACCGGGCCATGCTCGATGAGCTGGCGGCCGAGTTCGCCGCCGCGTATGGCGCGGATGTGGCTGTGCAGTTGGTCGCCCCGGCGCGGCTGCCGGAACTGGTCAGCACGGCCGTCCTCTCTGGCACGCTGCCCGATCTGATTCTGCATCCCGTCGAGTACACGGCCGGCTGGGTGCAGGACGGCGCGCTCGACCCCGGCGCGGCCCAGGAGGTCATCGACCAGCTGGGCGCGGACACGTTCGACCCGGCGGCCCTGGAGCTGCTGACCGTCAACGGCCAGATGGCGGCCATCCCCAGCGACGGCTACCACCAGCTGCTGCTCTACCGCGCCGACTGGTTCCAGGAGCGGGGCCTGCAGCCGCCGGCGACGTTTGCGGCCATGGCCACGGCCGCCGAGCGCATCTTCGACAGCGAGGCGGTCATCTCCGGCCTGGTCATCCCCACCGAGTCCAACCTCGTGACGACGCATCAGGCCTTTGAGCAGATGGCCCTGGCCAACGGCTGCCGCCTCATCGACGCGACCGGCGAGGTGCTCATCCTCGAACCGGCCTGCGTGGCCGCCCTCGACCACTACTACACGGTCATCCACAGCTTCAGCCCGACGGGCGTGCAGACCGATACCAGCGCCCGCAATGCCCTGTTGGAAGGCCGCACGGGCATGATCGTCACTTCGCCGGCCATCCTGCCCGACCTGGCCGGCCTGAACCCGGCGGCCATGCCCAGCTGCCCGGAGTGCGCCGACGAGGACGGTATCAACTACCTGGCCCGCAACATCGGCGTCCTGACCGAGATTCGCGGCAGCGGGGCCACGGCCGCCCCGACGGCCTTCGGCAACGTCACGGCTCTGGGCATTACCACGGCCGCCGACCGCGCGGCGGCCCAGGCCTTCGCCGCCTTCTGGTTCGAGGAGGGCTACGAGCGCTGGCTGGCTGTCAACCCGGAGAGCAAGGTGCCCATGCGTTGGGGCACGGCCGACGCGCCGCGCCGCTTCATCGACGCCTGGGGCGCGCAACCGCTGGCCGAGAGCGACCTGAGCCTGACCGACATCTACGGCGCGGAGACCGTCGCCCGGTTGCGCGACGGCATCGCCGCCGCGCCGCGGTGGGGCATCCGCGAGGGGCAGGGCGTGTTGATGACCCGCCTCTACAACGAGTTCACTATCTCCATCGTCTTGCAGGAGATGCTCAGCGGCTACTTCCCGCCGGCAACGACGCTGGCCGAAGCCTACCGGCGCACTATTGCCCTTATCCCCGACTATGCTTTCCCCATTACTCTGCCCGAGGAAACGCCCGAGCCATAGCCCGTAGCACAGCCTGTTAGGCTGTCGTCGCCACAGCCTAACAGGCTGTGCTACTACTTGACGCCCTCTCTCCGGCGTGCTATGATGCTGCCCAGATGAACGGCAAGGTTTCCCATCGCTTCGGCTTTTACTTTTATTTTAGCGACTTCCCCCAGCCGCACTTGTTGCGCACGGGAGGGACTGCCGCGGCCGGCCAAGCATAAGCCAAGCGGAAGAAACCCCAGAACGAGACAAGACGCGGCTGATGAGGCCGCGTTTTTTATTTGTCAGCAGTCATTCAGGAGATAAGGATCATGACCACATCGACAGCGGACAACAGCGGGCGAACAGGCGGCGAGGCGCGGCCGCGACTGGTGCAGTGTCGCGGCGTGCGCGGGGCCATCACCGTCCGGGACGACGACCAGGACGAAATCCTCGACGCCACGCGCGAGCTGCTTCAGGCCATCCTCAGCGCCAACGAGATGCGCGTGGAGGACATCGCCAGCGTCTACTTCACGACGACGACCGACCTGACCGCCACCTACCCGGCCTTCGCCGCGCGCCAGTTGGGCTGGTTCGACCTGGCCCTGATGTGTGGTCACGAGATGGCCGTGCCCACCGGCCTGCCGAAGTGCATTCGCGTGCTCATCCACTGGAACACAACGCGGACGAACGAGGAGATCGTCCACGTCTACCTGCGCGCGGCCAAATCGCTGCGGCCCGACCGCGGCAACATCCCCCCCGTCCGGCCGCGCCAGATCTCGCCGGTCGAGGCGGCGGTCAAGTTCCTGGCCATGACATTATAGGTTCTAGGGGCTAGGGATTAGGGATTAGGGATTAGGGAAGAGAAGGACGATCTCGTCTCGTTCTTCCCTAGCCCCTAATCCCTATCCTCTTCTTCCCTAGCCCCTAGCCCCTAATCCCTACCCCCTATCTTAAGCGAGGACTGAATGATGATCGTCATAATGAATCCCGATGCCACCATGCGCGATAAATCGGCCGTCATTGCCCGGGCCGAAGACCTGGGCTTTAAGGTACACCTATCCGAAGGCAAAGAGCGTACCATCATCGGCATCATCGGCAACGACCGGGTGATCAACCGCGAGCAAATCGAGCGCATGACCGGCGTTGAGCGGGTCGTGCCCATCCTGAAGCCGTTCAAGCTGGCCAGCCGCGAGTTCAAGGCCAGCGACACGACGTTCCCCCTGGGCAACCACACCATCGGCGGCGGCGAGATCGTCATCATGGCCGGGCCGTGCTCCGTCGAGAGCCGCAGCCAGATCATCGAGACGGCCATCGCCTGCAAAGAAGCGGGCGCGCACGTCCTGCGCGGCGGCGCGTTCAAGCCGCGCACGTCGCCCTACGCCTTCCAGGGCCTGGGCGAGGAGGGGCTGAAGTACCTGGCCGAGGCGCGCGAGGCGACGGGCATGCCCATCGTCACCGAGGTGATGGAGCCGGGGCTGGTGCCGCTGGTGTGCGAATATGCCGACATCCTGCAGATCGGCGCGCGCAATATGCAGAACTACGCCCTGCTGCACGCCGCCGGCGAGTCGCAATACCCCGTCCTGCTGAAGCGAGGCATGAGCAGCCTGATCGAGGAGTGGCTCATGTGCGCCGAGTACATCCTCAGCCACGGCAACACGCGGGTCATGCTCTGCGAGCGCGGCATCCGCACCTTCGAGACCTACACGCGCAACACGTTCGACATCAACGCCATCCCCGTGGCCAAGCAGCTGTCGCACCTGCCGGTTGTGGCCGACCCCAGCCACGCCACGGGCAAGTGGGAGTACGTCGCCGCGGCGGCCAAGGCCAGCGTCGCTGCCGGGGCCGACGGGATCATCATCGAGGTTCACCCGCGGCCGGACGAAGCCATGTCCGACGGGGCGCAGTCGCTGAAGCCGGAGAAGTTCGCCCGGCTGGTGCGCGAGATGAAGGCGATTGCGCAAGCGGTGGGGCGAGAGGTCAACCCCTAGGAAAGGCTCACGCAAAGAAGAGAAGAACGGCTCACGCAAAGACGCCACATGAGTCATCCCGAACTTTGGGGATGAGCTAGGAAAAAGAAGGCCTCCTGAAGTAGACTGGATGTTCCACGGAACAGTCGAAACAGGAGGCCTTCTGCATGTCTAATTGTGACCATACTCAGGCCGGGACACAAGCGGCTCAACGCTTGAGTCAGCAATTGGCAGCGTTCCTCGGGCCGCTTTTGGTCGAATTGGACGCGCGGCTGGATAAGCGCCTCGTTCGCACGTTCTTTGCCACGCTGCAGGCCATTGTCCAATTGCGTCATCGCCACTACGGTCTCTTGCTCAGTGAACTGGACGGCTACATTCTAAGCCCTGAGCAAGCGCCAGCCGGGACGAAGCGGCTGAGCAATCTGCTGCGTTGCCAACGCTGGACATATGGGGTGCTGGAGCACTACCTCTGGCGACGGGCCACGCAACGCGTTCAGGAGTTGGGTGGAACTCAGGAAGTGGCGCTGGCGGTGTGGGACGAGAGTGTGCTGGAAAGGAGCGAGAGCATTGCCCTGGAAGGGTTATGTGCCGTCCGGTCCAGCAAAGCTCGCCGCTTGAAACGGGTCAAGCCTGGCTACTACAACCCGCCCGGCGGCGACCCGTCTTTGTACCGGGCATGCACTGGGTCAGCATCCTGGTGTTAGGCCTGCGCGGCGCGCCCATGGTAGCGGCCATGCGCTGGTGGACAACGCGTGGGCCGCTCAGCAGCGACCGACGCACCGAAGAGCGGCGACTCCTGCAAGCTTGTGCCCAAACCTGGGGGCGCAGCGTACTTCATGTTTGGGACCGCGGTTTTGCCGGCGGCCCGTGGCTGGCTGAGGCCACTCGCGCCGGCGTGCGCTTCGTCCAGCGCTGGCAGAAGGGTTACAAACTCATTGACGCCCAGGGCCAGAAACGCCAAGCGTGGCAAGTTACACGCGGCAAACGCTCCCTTGACCACCGCCTCATCTGGGACGCCCGCCGGCAATGCCATCGCCGCACGGGCCTTTACTTCTGCCCTGTCGCCCATCCAGACCACCCTGGCCCGCTTTGGCAAGTCGTTTCCCGCCCTGGCAAAGGCCGCTCCCCCTGGTATCTGCTGACAGACAAAACCCATTGAAACGGGTTGCCCGGCGCGCCGCGAACACGTTTTAACGTGTTTGCCTACCAGCCGACGGGTTTCAACCGTCGGCGCAAAGCAGACATTACGGGTATGCGATTGCCCTGCCGTTCTTCCATCAGCGTGCCATTCTTCTCCCCTTAGGCTATAATCAACAAAGTGGATAGCGAGGGGAATCCCCAATCGCCCCCCAAATCATGGAGTTGAATCGTCTCATGGCACGTCGCGCGGTATTCCCATTTACGGCCATCGTCAATCAGGAGCGCATGAAGCGCGCCCTTATCCTCAACGCGGTCAGCCCGCGCATCGGCGGCGTCCTCATCCGCGGCGAGCGCGGCACGGCCAAATCGACCGCCGCCCGCGCCCTGGCCGCCCTGCTGCCGGACATCACCGTCCTGGCCGGCAGCCGCTACAACGACGACCCGGAGCGCCCGGAGGAGTGGAGCGACGAGAGCCTGGCCCGCTACGGCAATCGCCAGCGGGAGACGGAAATCCGCCAGACGCCGTTCATCGACCTGCCCGTCAGCGCCACCGAAGACCGCGTCGTGGGCACGCTCGACATCGAAAAGGCCATCAAGACCGGCGAGAAGCACTTCGAGCCGGGCATCCTGGCCTCGGCCAATCGCGGCGTGCTCTACGTCGATGAGGTCAACCTGCTCGACGACCACGTCGTTGACCTGCTGCTCGACGCGGCGGCCATGGGCGTCAACATCGTCGAGCGCGAGGGCATCAGCTTCACCCACCCGGCCAAATTCATCCTCGTCGGCACGATGAACCCGGAGGAAGGCGACCTGCGGCCGCAGCTGCTCGACCGCTTCGCCTTCTCCGTGCAGATCGAGGGCCTGGAAGACACCCACGAGCGCGTCGACATCATCGAGCGCCGCATCGCCTTCGAGGTTGACCCGGAGCGCTTCCGCCAGGAGTGGGCCGAGCGCGAGCGGGAACTCTCAGAGCGCATCGCCCGCGCCCGCGACATGGTCAACGCCGTGCGCTATTCGCGCCGCGACCTGCTGTCTATCGCCGGGCTGGTCTCGTCGCTCAACGTCGATGGCCACCGCGCCGATCTGGTCATCCTGCGCGGCGCGCAGGCCCACGCCGCCTTGCAGGGGCGCGACAAGATCACCGACGAGGACATCGTTCTGGCCGCCGAACTGGCCTTGCCGCACCGCATCCGCGGCCGCATCTTGCAGGACTCGGCCCTGTCGGCCGGCGACCTGTCGGAGCGGCTGGAGGAAGTGCAGGGCGAGATGGGCGTCAGCGATATGGGCGAGCGCGAGGAAGAGGCCGAAACGTCCCCCAGTGGAAAAAAAAAGCCTTAGGCGAGGAAGATGACGCCCCGGAGGGCAGCGAGGTCAATCAGCGCGACGCCGGCCCGCAGACCGTGCCCAACACGCCCCAGGAAGGCCACTGGTGGGAGGGCGGCCAGAAGATCGCCAGCGCGCAGGAATTCGCCCCGCGCCGCCTCGATACCCAGCTCGACCGCCTGACACGCAAGCAGGCCGGCCGCCGTTCGCGCACCAAGACCGACCGCAAGCGCGGACGCTACATCCAGTCGCGCCTGCCCCAGGGCGACAAAGTGCGCGACCTGGCCTTCGACGCCACCTTCCGCGCCGCCGCCCCCCACCAAATTCGCCGCGACCGCAGCCAGATGGCCCTGGCGTTGGAGAAGAGCGACCTGCGCGAGAAGGTGCGCGTGCGCCGCTCGGCCAACCTCATCCTCTTCGTCGTCGATGCCAGCTGGAGCATGGCCGTGGCCGAGCGCATGGAGGCCACCAAGGGGGCCATCCTGTCGCTGCTGACCGACGCCTACCAGCGCCGCGACCGCGTCGGCCTGATCGTCTTCAACAAGAACGACGCCCACCTCGTGCTGCCGCCGACCAACTCCGTGCAGTTGGCCCGCAAGGCCCTGCTCGACATCGCCGTGGGCGGCAAGACGCCCCTGTCGGCCGGCCTCTACCTGGCCTACCAGGTCTTCCGGCAGGAGGCCTACAGTCACCCCGACGTGCTGCCGCTGATGATCCTGCTGACCGACGGCGCGGGCAACGTCAGCATGACCGACCTGCCGCCCCAGGCTGAGGCGCACAAGATCGCCGGCCTCATCGCCGAGACGGACGTGCGCTCGGTGGTCATCAACATGGAGCACGCCGCCTTCGACCAGGGGCTGGCGCGGCAGCTGGCCGAGAGCCTGGGCGCGCCCTGCCACGCCCTGGAAGATTTGCGCGCGGATACGCTCTATCGGACGGTGTTGGATCAGCTGGAGTAGGGGCTAGGGATTAGGGGCTAGGGGCTAGGGGAAGGCGCTCACGCAAAGGCGCAAAGAAGAATAAGGAAGCAAGGAAGAAAAGCAGAAAGGAAGAAAAGCAGAAAGGAAGAGAAGGAAGAAGCTTGCTCTTCTTCCTTCTCTTCCTTTGCGCCTTTGCCCCTTCGCGCCTTTGCGTGAGCCTCTTCCCCTAATCCCTAGCCCCTACCCCCTACCTATTGAAGTTCATCGGCATGATGATATGCACGAAGTCGTTGTCGCCCACCGGCTTCAGGACGCCCGGCTCGTTAGCGCTGGTCGTCTCCAGGGCCACCTGGGGCGTGTCGATGACGCTGAGCACGTCGGACATGAACTTCACGTTGAAGGCGATCTCGATCGGCATGCCCTCGACGTTGGCCCCCACCGTGGCTGTGTTGTCGCCCGTCTCCTTGCTGTTGGCGGCCACGGTGGCGTAGGCGGCCGAGAGGCCGTCGCCCGGCTCCACGGCCACGCGAGCGGTATTGCTCGACTCGCGGGCGAAGATGTCGGCCGTGCGGCACGCCTTGGCGAACTCGGCCGTATTGAGCACGGTGCGGGTATTGTGACGCTGGGGGATGATCGGCGCGTAGTCGGGAAACTTACCGTCAACCAGCTGCGACACCAGCACGGCGTTATCCATATCGAAGATGATCTGGTTGCGGCCGGAGGGCATGGAGATGTAGACCGCCTCCAGGTCGTCCGACAGGATGCGCCCCACTTCGTTGAGCGCCCGCGCCGGGATGATGATGTTGAACGGCTTCTCGACGTAGCCGGCGATGTGGGCCGAGCGCACCGACAGGCGGAAGCCATCGGTAGCCGCCATCATAATGCGGTTGCCTTCGACCGTCGTCGAAACGCCGGTCAGGGACGGCCGCGAGTCGTCGGTCGCGGCGGCAAAAGCCACCTGGGCGATGACGCGCTTAAGCACCGCCGGCTCCATGCGCACGCGGTTCTCCTGGTCGGGTTCGGGGATGACCGGGAACTCGTCGGCGCTGATGCCCTTGACGTTGGCCTGCACCTTTTCACAACTGACGTGGAGCGTTTCCGTGGTCTTGTTGAGCGTCAGGTGAACGTCGCCGGCCGGCAGAGCGTTGATCAGTTCGCTGAACGTCCGCGCCGGCACGGTCGTGGCCCCGGACTCCTGCACATTGGCCCCGATCCAGCAGGTGATGACGATCTCCAGATTGGTGGCCGACAGCTTGAGGCGGCCGTTATCCACCGCCAGCAGCACGTTGCCCAACACAGGTAGCGTCGAGCGGGGGCTGACGGCGCGTCCGACGATGCTCAGTCCTTTGGCCAGGTTTTCTTGCTTGCAGGAGATTTTCATGACCACACGCTCCGGTTAATTGTTGTACTATCCCGCACTGTTTCGGTGAGTATACCCCGACCGGCGGCAGTGCGCAAACAATCGCAGCCGGCCTGTAGCACAGCCTGTCAGGCTGTCTCCGCCACAGCCTGACAGGCTGTGCTACAGCTGGCGAATGTGATAGAGCACGACCGCCAGGGCCACATGGACGTTAAGCGACAGGCCCTTGCCATACATGGGAATGAACACGGCCGCGTCGCAGACGGCCAGGGTGGCTTTCGTCACGCCGTGGTCTTCGTGGCCGACGACAAGGCACGTCTTCGGCGGGTAGGCGTAGGCATGGTAGGGCGCGGCGTCGTCGGTCAGTTCGACGGCAACGACGTGGTAGCCGCCCGCCTTCAGCCCCTCCACGGCGGCCACCGGGTCGGCCTCGTAGCGCCAGGGCAGGCGCAGGCTCTTGAAGCGGCCGACCTTGTCGATGGTCGCGTTGGGCGGCGTCGGCGTGATGCCGCTCAGCACCAACTCGGTGACGCCCGCGCCGTCGGCCAGCCGGAAGATGGAGCCGACGTTGGCCGGATACTCGACGCTCTGTAGCAGCACGGCGAGATCGTGAGCCGGCGGGTGGGCGCGGCGGTAGTCGCGGACGAAGCGCTTCAGGTCGACGCCGATGAGGGGATGCATTGATCACTCCAGACCCGGCCGCTTGCCGGCCGAGTCTGGAGTGAGTCTAGCGCCTATTCTAGTTGCCGGCCACTATCGGCATGTGGATGAGCCGCGGCGGCGCGTCCACATTGAGCCAGAGCGGCGTGGTCAGCTGCAGCGTATTGCCGCGCATGACGCCGTTGACCTGCGCCGCGACCGCCACCTGGCCCACGTGCGAGGCGGCGGTGGCGTCGAAGGTGATGGTCAGCCCCGTGCTGCCCGGCAACGTGCCCGACCAGGTGACGGCCCGTTCGGCGACGCTGTAGTGCGCCTGCCCAAGCGAGGCGTTCAGCGAGACCAGGTCGATGGTCAGGCCCAGCGGCACGTCCACGCGCGTGTTGACGACTTCGGGATCCGTGCTGTCGTTCCAGACGCGCAGCGCAACCGTCGTCGTCTCGCCCGTGGCGATGCCCTCCGGCTGGGCGTTCAGCCGGGCGCTCAGGCCGCCCGCCTCGAACGCCGGCACGGTGAGCATCACCGGCAGGCTGAGGGCCGTGGGGCTGTCGGCCGGCCCCATCAGCAGCACCCCTTGCCACTCCGTGCCCGCGTCATAGGGGACGGCCCCCGACAACGTGAAGGTCACCGGCGTGTTGGCCGCCACCGCCCCGGTCGGCGCGTTGTGGACGGTCAGATCGTGACCCTGGAAGACGTTGATGTCCATGTCGAAGGCGCCCGAACCACCGGGCACTGACCAGCCGTGGACGAGAACCCAGTACCGGCCGTTGGGCGGTTCCTGAAGCTGGACATGCTCTTCGGAGCCTACCAGGTACGAGGCGGCCACAAGTTGATCGTAGGCGCAGTCGAATACGCCGTTGCCATTGTCCAGCAGCACGTACACATCGATGTCCAGAGCAGGCGTTTTGCCGCTGGTCATCACCTCCAGCAGCCAGCCGTCGGCCACCGTCACCTCGTAAACCCAGTCGGACGTACAAGGATCGTTGGCAACGTGCTGCTCGATAGGCTCATCGCGAAACGCGATTGGCTCTGTGACGCCAACACCCCGCACGCTGACGCCTTCGGGGATGTCGCCCGTGCTGGTGAAGGTCACTTCCACGTCGCCGCTAACCGTGGGCGGCGACGTATCGACGATCTCGTCGGCGACGATAGTCAGCGGCGCGGGCGCGACGGCGATCTCATAGGCGCGGCCGACGAACGGCTCAGCCAGTTGCCGCCCGGCGTTCAGCCGGTTATGCAGCGAGATGAGGCCCAGCCCGTCGCTCATCAGGCCGCCGACGACCTCCTTCGGCCCGCCGGTCGCCGTCTGGAACACGAACGCGCCGCCGGTGTACCACATGTTCGCGCTGGCCGCCAACTGCTCCAGGCCCGTCGGCCCAAAGAACGCCGGGTCGCCGGTTGCGAAGTCGTCCGGGGCGGCGCGGAACACGGTTGTGTCCACGTCTGTCAGGTCGCGGGCGGGCAGGAAGTAGCTACCCGTCGGGTCGGCGGCGAAGACGCCGACGTCGTCGAGCTGCCACCAGAAGCTCCAGGACGTGGCGACGTAGTGGAAGCGCAACATGACCTCGCCCACGCCGGCGTACTCCGAAAGGTCGAGGATCACCGGCGCGTCCTTCTGCTCCGTCAGGTCGAGCAGGTTGATCCACGTTGTGCCGTAGTCCGTGGTGATGTCAACGGTGCCATGCTCGATGGTATTGCCCATCCAGTCGATGTTGCCGATGAAGTCGTTGTGGAAAGCCAGCCAGACCTCGCCGGCGGCCGACAGGTCGATTGCCGGCGTGACCAGTGTTGCGTCAACCGGCCCCATGCAAGCGTTGGACGAGACGGCCGCCGACAGGCCCGTGCCGTCGGTCACATTATCCACGCCGTAATCGGCATTGGTCGCCCAATAGCAATCACCGATATCCAGGATGTTCGTCCAGGTCAGGGGGATACCGCCCTCGAACTGCTCAAACAGATAGGACGTGGGCAGCGCCGGCGGCTCGAACGGCTCCGGGTTGCGCCACTCCGTCTCGACGATCATGGCCGTGCCGGGGCCTGATTCGCCCTCGGCCACGTCGTAGTAGAACAGCTTGGAATCACCCGTCTCCGGCCGCCAGCCCCAGTCGGTCGTGCCCAGCAGGTGGCCATTGTCATAGGGCGTGTCGCCCAGTTCGTCATCGAGCGAAGTCGCACCGAACGCAAAGGTGGCCGAGTCGGCGGCCACGTGAACGATGACCGGGACGACCTGCCCATCGTACTCGACCGCGCCCTCATACACACCCAGCGGGGCATCGTTGGGCACGGTCATGGTCGCGGTCACGTCCGTCTGGCTGTTGGCCGGCACGTTCACCGAGGCCGCGGAGAGGTTCAGCCACTCCCAGTCGGCCTTCTGATAGAAGATGAGATGGACGGTAACCTCCAGCGGGGGAATGTCACCCCAGCTGGGCACGGTGCGTTGCAGGCCGAAGAAGACCCCATCGTGATGGCGCGACAGGGCATCGCCGCCGAGGTCGGCGATGTGGTAGTTGGTATCGCCGTAAGCGTAGGAGAAGCGGTTGATCTCCGTCTCGCCCAGCGCGCCGGCGACGACATCGATCTCGTCCGCCTCGACCAGGCCGTTGTCGTTGGCGTCCACCCACAGGTTGCCGTCCTCGTCCAGGTCAGTCCAGTCGTAGTACAATGCCGACAGCCCATTCTCGCTAATGTAGTTCTCGTTGGCGTCGAAGACGCCATAGGGGAACATGATGTGAGCGCTGATCAGGTCGGGATCGTAGGTATCGACAAGTTCGGTGATGTCCAGCAGGTAGTCCGGCAGCGTGAAGAGTTGGTTGCCGGCTTCCAGCGTGACGGTCAGGCTGATCTCATGGACGCGCTGCAAGGTTACATCGCGCACGGCCACGGTGGCCGCCGTGTCGGTGGGGTTGTGGACGGTCAGCGGAGCGCTGACCGTGTCGCCGGGATGGACGATGGCCGGAAAGGCGGGGTAGTCCGTGCCGCGGTAGTCGCCCACCTGCCACTGGCTGGGCGTGACGTAGGTCGCCTCACCAGCGGCGATGGCCGTGGAGCGCAAAGCGTCGGCATTGCCCGCGCCCTGGGCCAGCACGTTGTAGCCCAGGTCATCCGCGCCGTTGCTCAGGATGTCGGCCGCTTCCTGCCACGTCGGCCAGCGGTCGTGGGTGGCCTCGAAGGCCTCGTAGGTCAGCGCCAGCACGCCGACGCACACCGGATCGGCCATCGACGTGCCGCCGAAGAGGCCGTAGGACGATTGGCCGTTGGGCCAGATGTTGAGCCGCGCGGCGCTCATGCCCCACGCGCCGACGCAGGCGATATCGGGGTCAACATCGCCCAGCCGCCCCGGGCCGCGATTCGACCAGGGCTGGATCGTGCCGTAGGTGAACTGCGCCGGGCCGACCAATTCGAACTCGTCCGACGTGCTATAGGCAGTGCTGGCCCCAACCTTGATGAAGGTGTCGCCGTTGGGTGTGGTGGTCGTGCCATAGCCCGGCCCGCCGTTGCCCGTGGCGGCGGTGAAGGTCGTATGGGGCGCGAAGTTGACGTTCAGGTATTGGGCGAAGCGCGACGTGGTGTCCCAGCCGTCTTCGGTGACAAAGCTATCGCCCCAGGAGTTATTGACGATCTGGGCTTCGTCGCCCGAGTTGGGCACGCCGTCGAAGCCCAAGGCCGCCAGCGTCCAGGAGTCGAACGGCAGGTTGAAGCCGTACATGAAGGCGGCCACACGCGCGTCGGGAGCAACGCCGGCCAGGATTGGCCCGCCCACGCCGCCCTCGTCCGCGCCGCCGGCGAACAGCGGGTTGATGCTGCCCTCCAACGTCGGGTCGGTCATGACGCCCTGGGCGACGATCTGCGAGGCCACGGCCGTGCCGTGGGTCTCGCCGTCGGAGACGAAGGCCAGCAAGCGCCCCGCTTCGGGCACATTCACGTCCGGATAGAGAACGCCCACGCCCGGCGGCGGGTTCACGCCGTCGGCGATCCAGGTCAGCATGCCGGCGGCGATGTCCCAATAGCCGTCGGGGTTGGCGTTCCAGGCGGCATCGACGAGGTCAACGCCCGATAGTTCGTCCCCCTTGGTCATCGGTTTGTCGTCGGCCAGGTCCTGGTCGAAGTCGCCGTCAATGTAGACCGTGTCATAGACGCCGGCCGTCGTCGCGTCGGAGACGACAACCGCCGCCGGCGCGTTGTGGGTCGAGGCATACCCCAGGCCCCACAGGAAGCCTCTGTAGAAATGGGTATATTCCGGGTTGACGGTGTAGTAGTACTGGCCACTCTGCGACGTATCGGGCCAGGTGAAGGGCAAGACGACCGGGTTCCAGTCACCACCAAAGTCGAGGGTCAGATCGGCGGTGCAGATCGCGTCGGCGCAGGTCACGTCTTCGACGGGGAAGGTGTGGACGTACATGGAGCTTGTCGTCCAGTAGTTGTCCGGGCCGGAGCTAATGCCGGCGAGAGCGTAATCGATGCCCGAACGAGTATCATAGGCATAGGGCCAGCCGTCGTAGGCTCCGCCCTTCACGCGGGCTTGCGTCCCTTGCAGGTCGGGGGACAGGAAATCCACGCCACTATCGACGACGGCGGCAATGACCCCTTCGCCGGTGTAGCCGGCGGCGTGGGCTTCGGTGGCGCGGTGGATGTCAACAACTTTGACGTCGGCCGGCGCCTGGGGCGCGGTAGCCGAATTGATTGGCGCGGATGCGGTTGTCGGCGGAGGAAACGCATCTACGGCGTCGATAGCCCGCAGCTCGCGCAGCACGGCCTCCTTGCCGCCCTGGGCGACCAGTTCGGCCACGCGCCGGCGGCTCATGACGGATTGGCTGCCGGTCATCTCTTCCAGGCCGGGCGCGGGCAGGGGCTGGAACGCTTCGGTCGAGGTGACGGATTGGACGCCCTCAACCGAGGCCAGTTTGAGCAGGTTAGCCGAGGTCACTTCGCCGGTGACCCACTGCAACTCGCCCAGTTGGCGGCTGACGACGTGGCGCGTCATGTATTTGGCGACCGACGTGCCAGGCTCAATGAGGGCGAAGACCAGGTGGGTATCGGCCGCCGGCGCGGCGCTGGCGTCGGCGTCAGTGCCCCACGACTCAAAGGCCGCCAGTGCGGCCGGGCGCAGGTCGGGCGAGAGCTTGGTCAGGGCCGCTTCGTTGGACGAGGCCAACGTGGAGTTGACGGCGGACGGGTGGTTGGGTGTGGCGGGCCGGCCGGTAGGCCTTTCGCCGCTTGGCGCGGCGGCCAGCGCCGAGGAGAACAGAAGGGTGACGATGATCAGCAGCGATGTGACGGCCAGGTTTCGGCCGAGCTTTCTTGGCATGATGCTTTCCTCGATGTTGTGTGAAGTTGTTCAACAGACGAAAAGCGCCCGAACGCGGGCAGGATTACACGATGGGGGGATTGCCTCCTTTTGAATGAGGATTCTCAAATTGGGAACGACGAATCGAATTTATCTTGCTTCGATTCGTTGTTCCTAATTGCTAATTCCAGATTCATCTGCCCTTGCTCGCGCGTCGGCGGCCAACTGACGCAGGGCTTCAAACTCGATGTAGAAGTTGTTGACGATTTCGTTCGGGTCGGGCACGAGACCGACGTCCGTTGTCACGCCAACCATGATCTTGCCGTTGTAGCTGATGATGCTGATGCCCATGCCCAGCCCGCCCGACTGGGGCACCCAGGCCATGATCTCGCGTAGCGGGCTGCCGGCCAGGTAGAGTTGCACCTGCGGGCCGGGTACGTTGGTCAGCACCATGCTCGACTTGGTGGCGAAGAAGTTCAGGAAGACGCCTTCGATGTCCATCGGCGTCATGCCCAGCGCCTGCAGGACGCTGTAGGCGACCACGGCCTCCGGCGACTCCTTGATCTCCTTCATATAGCGCCGCGTCTCGATGAACCGCTCATGGATGTCGGCCGAGCCAACGGGCAACGTCGGGAAAACCAGCCCGAACCGGTTGCCCAGTTCCAGCGGCTCGTCCAGCGGACGCAGGTTGACCGGCACGAGGGCGCGGACGTTCAGGTCGGCCACGTGTTGGTTATGATCGATCAGGTAGCGGCGCAGCGCCCCGGCCACAGCGGTCATCATCGTGTCGTTGAGCGTGCCGTCGAGCGCCTTGCCGATGGCCTTGGCCTCGCTGAGGGGCAGGGGGTCAGACCAGGCAGTGGCCTTGCGGATGCCCAGTTCGCCCTTGAACAGCGTCTCCGGGTCGGGCGTGCGCAGCGTCATCTTGGCCAGCCGCGCCGCGCTGCCGGCGCCGACCTTGGCCACATCGACCAGCCGCCACGGGTCGCGCAGCGTTTCCATGCTCTGGTGAAGCGCAAAGCTGGCCAGGTTGCTGGTGTTGCGCATGGTCGAGCGCGCCAGCGAGGTCGCCGGCGATACCAGGCTGTCCAGCAGGCCGCGCTGCTTGTCCGCGTCCTGCTCCAAGTCGTCCGGGTCGGGCGGCAGCGGTGCGTCGGGCGTCAGGTCGGTCATCGAGAGTAGCACGCGCATCAGGGCGATGCCGTCGGCGATGCTGTGATGCATGCGGGAGGCAATGACCGCGCCGCCCTGATAGCCCTCCAACAGATGGTATTGCCACAATGGCCGCGAGCGATCCAGCGGCGTGCTGATGATGTCGCTCATCATGTCCTGCAGGGCGCGTTTGTTGCCCGGCGCGGGCACGGCGGCACGGTGGACGTGGGCGCGCAGGTCGAAGTGGGGGTCTAGTTCCCAACTGTAGTTGCCGAAGGGCGTCCGCGGCGGCACGATGCGTTGTCGAAAGCGGTCGAAGACCAGCAGCCGCCGCTCAATGGTCTGCAAGAGCCGCTCGTAGTCGAGCGGCTCATCGAAGATCATGAAGCTGGCGATCATCATCAGGTTTGTGGGGCGATCCATCTGTAGCCAGGCGGTGTCAACGTTGGACATCGTCTCTTTGTGCTTTGTCATGGGTTTATCACCCTCCTCAACAATGGACTAGACCGATCTAGGTAGATGACACAGATGAACGAACCATGGCTCTCGCCCGATTCCGCCCACCAGCATAGCAGACATTGCCCGTTATGCCAGAGAGACGGGGCCGCTCAGTCGCTGCCCAATTGCGCGCGCACAAGCTCCAGCGCGCCCTTCACGGCGTCGGGGCCGCTGTATTCGCCGTGCACGACCCCATCCGGCCCAAGACACACGGCATGGGCGTGGCGGCTCAGGTCGCCGACGCCATAGGCAGCCACGACTTCGCCTTTCCAATCGGGCAGCAGGATCAGATGTTCGGCCGGATCATAGCCCTGGGGAATCTGGCGGGCAGTCTCGCGATATTCCCGCTCCATCATCCCTTCGGCCGTGCCGCGAAAGAGCCGTGGCACCACGCGCGCATCGATGACGAGGGCGATGACCAGCTGCTCGAAACGCGGATACGCGCGGCGCAGTTGCTCAACGACCGCCTGCGTGCCCCGGCCGGTGTGCTGGTCGGCGAAGAGAAGCAGGACGACACGCCCACGGTAATCAGCCGGGCTGAACAGGCGGCCGGTGGCCACGGCTTTCAGCGCGAAAGGCGGCGCGGATTGACCAACAACAGAAGCTCCCTTAGCCATAAGCATATTGTACCTCACTTCTGGCCGGCAAGGTGACCATTTGCGCGGGCGGTAGTTGCGGATACACTGCAACATCTTCGCGTGGAGGTAGTGGTGATGGAACTGGCAATGATCGGTTTGGGCAGAATGGGCGGCAATATGGCCACGCGCTTGCTGCGGGGCGGCCACCGCGTCGTCGTCTACAATCGCACGCCCGAACCGGTGCGCGCGGCCGAGGCCGAGGGCGCCATAGGGGCGACCTCGCTGGAAGATGTTGTCGCCCGGCTGGCTCCACCGCGGGCTATCTGGCTGATGTTGCCGGCCGGGCAGGTGACCGAGGACGTCATCACCCTTCTGGCCGCGCACCTCAGCCCGGGCGACCTCCTTGTGGACGGCGGCAACAGCAACTACAAGGACAGCCAACGCCGGGCCGTGTTCCTGGCCGATAAGGGCATCTACTTCGTCGATAGCGGCACCAGCGGCGGCATCTGGGGCCTGGCCGAGGGCTATAGCCTGATGGTCGGCGGCCGGCCGGAGGCCATCGCCCATCTGCGCCCGGCGCTGGAGACGCTGGCCCCGGCGGCCGACCGCGGCTGGGCCCACGTCGGCCCGCCCGGCGCCGGCCACTTCGTCAAGATGATCCACAATGGCATCGAGTACGGCATGATGCAGGCCTACGCCGAGGGCTTCGAGATCTTGCGGGCCAAGACGGAGTTCGGGCTAGACCTGCACCAGATCGCCGAGTTGTGGCGCTATGGCAGCGTCGTCCGCTCCTGGCTGCTGGACCTGACGGCGGCGGCGCTGGCCGAAGACCCGGAGTTGAGCGACCTGCGCGGCTGGGTGGCCGACAGCGGCGAGGGGCGCTGGACGGTCTTCGAGGCCATCGATCACGACGTGCCCGCGCCGGTCATCACCCTGGCGTTGCAAATGCGCTTCGTCAGCCGCCAGGACGAGAGCTACGCGGCCAAGCTGCTGGCGGCGATGCGGAATCAGTTTGGGGGGCATGCGGTTAAGAGGGCCGAGTGAGCGTCATGACCCCAGGCAACGCGACGCGAAGCCGTCCGGGCAGCGTTGGGTTGGCGCGAGCGATCCGCCGCGAAATCAGGCCCAGAGAGCACCGCATCACTCTGCTCGTTGCCTAAAACCCGGCCGGCGGGGGCGGGCAGACGTCGCTGTGCAGGTAGGTCTGGCACTCCTCCGGCCGCCACCACCGGGTCAACCGCTCCTTAGCAAGGGCGATGGCGTCTTCCAGGTGAACGGCCATAACGCGAACGATGCCGTCCACGTCGGCCGCATATAGCCATCGCCCATCCTGGCTGATCGCGGCCGACCAGATGAGCGGCTCGGCCAGGGTCAGCACTTCCTCGCCGTCAGAGGCGCGTCGAATCCGCAGCGGCACCGAGCCGGTCGTGATGAAGAATTCGCCGTCGGGCGTAAAGATCACCGAGCCGATGTCGTCGGATTCGTCCAGCACGGTGTAGAGATTCTGTCCCGTCGTCACGTCCCAGGCCTTGATGACGCCGCGCGACCCGCCGGTGACGAGCATGGAGCCATCGGGGCTAAACGCCAGCCCCCAGGCCCGGAAGGGGTGGCCCTCCAGTCGATGAACGATTTCGCCGGTGTTGGGGTTCCAGAGGATGACGGACGTGTCCCCTTCGTCGCTGGACGTAGCGATAAGCTGACCGTCCGGACTCCAGGCCAGGCTGTGCAGGCTGTCGGTATGGCCGGTAAAGGTCAGCAACTCGCGACCGGTCGCTGCATCCCAAACCTTAGCCAGACCGTCGGCCCCGGCTGTGGCCAGTCGCGCCCCATCCGGGCTGAAAGCGACGTCAAGCGTGCCGGGAAACAGGCCGGCCGTCACTCCCGCCCCGTGGCCCGAAAACTGGATCAATAATTTGCCGGTCGTCGCGTCTAGAATCCGAATCTGATTGTCTGTCCCTACGGCGGCTACTCGCTTGCCCTGTGGATCATAGGCCACCCGATAGACGCCGCCGGCATCCCCGGCAATCGTGAATCGTCTTTCGCCCGTCTCAAGTTCCCAAATGGAAGCCGGCCCGCCGGCATTTCCCAAGGCCATTTCCGTCTCGTTGGGATTCAGTTGAATGTCAAAAACGCCGCGGTCAACGGTCAGCGTGGCCTTTTCACCCAGGACGTGGGGGCGAGCATCCCAAACACGGAACAAACCGTCGCGATCGAGGGTATAGAGCCGGTCGGTTCCGGGACCGAAGTGTACGGCATGGATCGGCGAAGGGTGGCGAACCAGCGATAGTATGTGCTCCCCGTCCGCCAGGTCCCAGATGTGGGTTGTGCCGTCCTGGCCCGCGGTTGCCAGGCGGGTCAAGTCCGGGCTGACGGAAACCGCTCTCGTCAGCTTGGCGTTGTCGATGAGGGTAAAGCGCGGTTGCCCGGTCTGGGCGATATCCCAGACCTCCACCTGCCCCAGGAAACCAAGCACAAGGCTACCTTCGTCGATAAAACTGAAGTACACCAGACCGCCGGCGTCACTTGAGCCTGCTGTACCGGCTACCGAGGCGATCGGTTCGGGTGAAACGTCGGTCTTCAGGTCTGAAGTGTTCCATAGCTTCACCTGGCCGTTGCGAACGCCGGCGGCAAACAGGTGTCCCGTGGGATCAAAAGCTACATCGACGACGATGTCCTCGAAGTCGACCAGCTCGGCGATGCGCTGGGCGGCGTTGATGTCCCATACCTCGACAGCCGATTCACCGCGGCCGACGGCCAGCAGAGACCAATCGGGGCTGATGACAACGACCGCCGGATCGTCGAGCGCCAGTGGGAAGGTCGTCGATGTGACCATCTCGACCTCGGCCAACGTCCAGGTCTGGATGGTCAATGCGGTTCGGTCGCTGGTTGCCGATACAATGACGAGACGCTCACCGCTTTCATCGAAGGCCATCTGGTAGTGGGCCGCCGAACTCTCCACCAGGGGTAATTCCCGTAGCAACTTCCCTGATTGCGTATCCCATAGCGATAGGGTTGTCGTGTCGGCTGTAGCGAGCCGGCGGCCGTCAGCGCTAAGGGCAAACTGCGGCCCTGTTTGGCCGGAGGTGTTCGTGGCGAATGAGGCGATTAGGCGCATTTGTTGCAAGGCCTGATGGAGCTGCTCCTCGGCCTGTTTGGTCTGAGAGGTCTCCAACGCCTGGAGCGCGAGCAGGATGCTCAGTTCCGGATCGAAATTGAGCGTGTTGGCCGCGGCGAGCGAAAGCTCCCGCGAGGTCGCCAGTTTGGCGTTGGCCACGGCCTCGGCTTCGCGAGTGGATGCCAATCCGGCATTCGCGAGCGCTTGGCGTTCTCGTTCGGTCGCCAGGGTGGCGTTGCGGGCCGAAGCCTGGGCCAGGAAGAACGCTACCACGGCTAATGCTGCCGCAACCATCAGCGCCCCGGCCAGGTAGGCCGCCCGCCGTCGCAGGCGGGTCGCGGCCAGAGCCTGTTCGCCGGCTCGTTGTTGTTCCGTCTCCGCCAGGCGTTGCGCGGTCGCCAGTTCGTTCTGTCGCTGCGTTTCTTCGGCCAGGGCTTTCTCTTGCCGGGCGGCCAGGCTGGCTTGCAGGAATTCCAGTTCTCTGCCGGTCAGGGCGACGTGTCCCTCCATCAGCGGCGCTAACTGACTCAAGCGCGCTCCGCGTAGCAGAAAGTCGTTATCGCGTCCGGCGGCTTCCCACTCCATGGCCGCCTGGGTTAGCCATTGACTCAGCCTGAGTTGCACTCGATCCGTATCGACCCAGCCACGCAACCGCGGCCAGGCGTGCAACAATGATTCGTGGGCGATCTCCACCGTTGGTTGGCGCGTGATCGGATCGCGGTCAAAAGACAACAGCCGTGCCGCGCCAAACGCGTCGATAACCGTCTGGGCGCCAAGCGCGGGCGGCACAATTTCGTTCTGCTCGGCAATACCCACGGCCATCAGTTCGTCGCGCAGCACTCTTCGCCGGGTATCTTCCGCTCCGTCGCCCAGCGTCACCAGCCGGAAGAATAATACCCGCGTTATGACCTGAAGCTCTTCATTTAGCCCGTTGTAGACTATCTCGGCCCGCCGCTCCAAAGCGCCGCCGATACCGCCCAGCCGGCGATAGGCGCTGAGCGTCAGGCAATCGCCTTCTCGCTCCTCAAACAGCTCGCTAAGGGTATACTGTACCAGCGGCAGCGCCCCCGGCTGCTCGTTGACGTCGGCCACAAGGACAGCGACCAGTTCCGGCTCGACAGTGATGCCCATTCGTGCCGCCGGTCGCTCAATGGCTCGTACCAATTCATCGGTCGCCAGAGGCACAATGACTTCGGTACACTGCTGCATCAACTCGCTGAGGCCGGGGTGGAGTAGCGGCCGGTCGTAGAAGTCGGCGCGCAATGTGACGACGACGCGGAGTTGGCTGTGGGGATCGGTGACGGCCGTGTATAGGCTATTAAGGAACCGCGCCGTCACCTCGCGGTCGGCGACCAGAAAGAAAAGTTCCTCGAACTGGTCGATGAGCAACACCAACTCGCTGCCCTCGCCGGCGGGCAACGCCCGGCGGACGGCGCGGAGCAGCCCACGCTCATCGGCCTGAAGTTGCTCCAGCAGCGAAACCGGTGGGTTGACAGCGATTCGCAATAGCGCCGCCTCTAGCTCCTCAAACGGACGCGCGCCGGGGATCATATCGACGATGAACCACTTCTGCGAACCGGGTATCGCGCCGCCCCGCAGTGCGGGAACCAGCCCAGCCTTGACCAGCGATGACTTGCCACCGCCGCTTGGCCCGACCACCGCCAGGAAGCGCCGCGACTGCCCCTCGCCGGCCAGCCGCGCCACAAGCTGCCGCGTCAATGTCTCGCGGCCATAGAAGTGACCGGCATCCAACTCATTGAAAGACAACAGGCCCTTATAGGGGTTGCCGACTATGGGGGGCAGTTCCTGCAGCGTGGCGGGGAGGGAGCCATGTTCGACGGCGGTGCGAAAGGCATGGGCAAAGGCGAGAATGTCGGGAAAGCGGTCGGCCGGGTCCTTGGCGGTGGCCTGCCGCAGCACCTCGTCGACGGCGAGCGGTATGTCCGGGCATTGGGCGCAAACGGACGGCAGTTGCTCGTGCAATTGCCGGTTGAGGATGTGGTGGAGTGAGTCAGCCTCGAACGGCGGCCGGCCGATCAGTGCCTCGAAAACCACCAGCCCTAGACTGTACTGGTCGCTGAGCGGCGATACGGGCATTCCCTGTGCCTGTTCCGGAGCAACGTAGTCGGGCGTGCCCTCGAAGATGTCGGGGTTACGTGGTTCGTCGTTGCGCTGAAGTAGCTGGGCAATGCCGAAGTCGGATAGATAGGCGTCTCCCTCTATATCGAGCAGGATATTGGCCGGCTTCACGTCGCGGTGGACGATGCCATGGCGATGGGCCACGTGCAGCGCGGCGGCGATCTGGTCAACCAATGGCGCTACCCGCTCGGGTGGCCAACCTCTGCCTGCCAGGGCCGTCTTCAGATTGCCGCCGCGCAGATAGCGCATGACCAGATAGGCCCCACCTGGCTCGCGCCAGTAGTCGTAGAGCGGAACGATGTGAGCGTGCTCCAGCCGGGCGATGGTTTGCGCCTCGGTCTCGAAGCGACGAATGAAGTCCGCGTCGTCGGCATAGCGCGCGGCGATGACTTTGACGGCTACTTCGCGCCGGACGGCTGGCTGCGCGGCGCGATAGACGGTGCTGAAGCCACCGTGCCCTAGTTCCTCGATGATCTCATAGCCGCGAATACTCCCCGGCCGCGCGCCGACGGCTTCGATTTCGCCGTCGCGGACGTGCTTGACGAGGCTGAGTGTGTCCGAACCGGGCAGAACACCTAGGTCCGTCTCCAGGAGCCGGCGATAGTCGTCGTAGTGATGGAGTGCAGCGCTGCGACGGCCGTCGCGGGCCATTATCTCAATCAACTGGCGGTTAGCTGTTTCGTGCAGTGGATCGATGGCCAGTTGTTGCCGGGCATAGGCTTCGGCCGCCGGGTAATTCTCTTCGGCCAACGTCAGTGCGGTCAGGCGTTCCAGCGCGACGAGTGCGCCGCGCCTTAGTGCTTCGCGCCACGTCGAAGCCCATTCCTCGAATGGGTTACTGTCAGGTAGGTAGAAGTCGGCCAGAAAGTCACCACGGTAAAGCGTTGCTGCTTCCTTCAATTGATCCCGGCTGGGCCGGATCAGATCGATCAATTGGGCGAGGCGTGTCGCGTCGACGGTGACGGCCGCATCCGGGTTTAGCTGGATTGTCTCTCGTGTCGCCAGGAGCAGCGCGACCTGGCTATCGCCTCCAATTGCCGCAACGGTGGGAACGGTGTGGCGCAGAAAGTAGAGGTTCTGACGCAGGTTCTGCTGTGCCGAAGTCTGCGGAAGCCCCGGCCAAAGGAGCGTCATGATGTGCTCGCGGCGGTGACGTTCTGGACGACAAGCCAAGTAGATAAGCAACGCCAGAGCCAACCTGGTCCGAAAGCTGCCCAGCGGCTGTCCATCCTTCCACGCGGAGACCGACCCAAGCAAGGAAAGCGAAAGGCCCGACATTGGCTACTCCTGCGCTAGCCTCGGCAGAGGCTCACAAACGGCATGCTGACGAGACGAGAGAATTGCATTCTAACACGTGAATTGGCGTAGTGATAGTCCTCAGTCAACCAATCCTGCATTTTTTGACGGAGTGTTGACGAAACGGGACGCGGCTTTGATGTTCTCTCGACGCTGCTTCTACAATCGCGTGGGACACTATAGCCACTTGCGCGAAGGCAGGTGATGAAATAACAGGAGCATGTCTATCGCCAAAGGAGTATGAGATGTCCAGTTGGTTAGATGGTGAACAAGCTGTTAGTCGGCGTAAGGCTGAGGCGGAAGCGCTCGCCCGCCAGTACGCGCACCAGCCGGCCGCGCGGCCGCGCAGACAGTGGTTGTTGTTCCTGCGGCCATTCTTCGCGCGCCGGAGCGAATCGGTCGCCTCTGTAAAGCGGCTCCAGGGGCCGAACGGCGGCGCGATGTCGAGTGCAGCGCAAGATTAGCCGGTGACCTAAAAAATCGTTGACGATCTGTTGACGATGGTCGCGATAATGTAGATGGTGCTTGGGGTGTTCCAGTGGTGAGGCGGCTGTCTCTCTGGCGGTATTAGGTGAGACAGCCGCCGGCGTTTATGAGGTTTGAGGTGGCAGGCTGATAGGCTGCGTTACAAGTCCGTCACACACCCCTCTGACGCCGACCGCACCAGCTGGATGTACTTGTAAAGCGTCCCCCGCGTCGCCTTCAGCGGTGGGGCGACCCAGGCGGCGCGGCGGGCGGCCATCTCTTCGGCCGGGATACCCACCTCCATCACGCGCGTCGTCGCGTCGATGGTGATCGGGTCGCCGTCGCGCACCAGGGCGATGGGGCCGCCGGCCTGCGCCTCCGGGGTGATGTGGCCGACGATGAAGCCGTGGGAGCCGCCGGAGAAGCGGCCGTCGGTCAGCAGGGCCACGTCTTGCCCCAGCCCCGCGCCCATGATCGCCGACGTGGGCGTCAGCATCTCCGGCATGCCCGGCCCGCCCTGCGGCCCCTCGTAGCGGATGATGACCACGTCGCCCTTGCGAATCTGGCCCGCTTCCAGCCCGGCCAGCATGTCTTCCTCGGAGTCATAGACCCGTGCCGGGCCGCTGAAGCGCTCGCCCTCTTTGCCGGTGATCTTGGCCACGGAGCCTTCGGGGGCCAGGTTGCCGCGCAGGATTTGGATGTGGCCGGTCGGCTTGATCGGGTCGCTGAGCGGGCGGATGATGGGCTGGTTCGCGGTCAGGCCGGGCACAGCGGCCAGGTTTTCGGCCACGGTGCGGCCGGTCACGGTCAGGCAATCGCCGTCGATGAGGCCGTTTTCCCACAGGTATTTCATCAGCCCCGGCGTGCCGCCGATGCCTTGCATGTCCTCCATGACGTAGCGCCCACTGGGCTTCAGGTCAGCCAGGAAGGGCACGCGGTCGCTGACGGCCTGGAAGTCGTCCAACGCCAGGGGCACATCGACGGCGCGGGCCATGGCGATGAGGTGCAGGACGGCGTTGGTGCTGCCGCCCAGGGCCATGACGACGACCATGGCGTTCTCGAAGGCGGCGCGGGTCATGATGTCGCGCGGCTTGATGTCGCGCTCCAGCAGCAGGCGGACGGCCGCGCCCGCCTGGCGGCACTCGTCGCGCTTCTCGGCCGATTCGGCCGGCGCGGAGGAGCTGTAGGGCAGGCTCATGCCCAAGGCCTCGATAGCGCTGGCCATGGTGTTGGCCGTGTACATGCCGCCGCACGCGCCGGGGCCGGGGCAGCTATGGCGGACGATCTGCCGCCGCTCGGCTTCGGTGATCGTGCCGGCCAGCGCCTGGCCATAGCTCTGGAAGGCGGAGATGATGTCGAGCGTGGGCTGCTGGGGCGTGCAGCCGGCGCGGATGGTGCCGCCATAGACCATCAGTGCCGGGCGATTGAGCCGGCCCATGGCGATGAGGCAGCCGGGCATGTTCTTGTCGCAGCCGGGAATGGCCACCAGAGCGTCGTACCAGTGGGCGGCCATGGTCGTCTCGATGGAATCGGCGATGATCTCGCGCGACTGGAGGGAATAGCTCATGCCCTCCGTGCCCATGCTGATGCCGTCGCTGACGCCGATGGTGTTGAAGCGCATACCCACCAGCCCGGCCGCGGCCACGCCCTCCTTGACCCACGCGGCCAGGTCGTTGAGGTGCATGTTGCAGGTGTTGCCCTCGTACCACATCGAGCCGATGCCGACCTGGGGCTTGTCCATGTCGGCTTCGCTCAGACCGGTGCCGTAGAGCATGGCCTGGGACGCGCCCTGGGCCTTGGGTTGGGTGACGCGGGCGCTGTACTTGTTGAGTCCGTTTGTTGTTGTCATAGGGGGTAGGGGCTAGGGATTAGGGATTAGGGGCTAGGGATTAGGGACTAGGGGCCATTTAGGTACGTTCTTCCCTATCCCCTACCCCCTACCCCCTAGAAATGTTCTTCCAGCTTATCGATGACCGTCTCGGCGATGCTGAACGCGGACGTGGCCGCCGGGGATGGGGCGTTGATGACGTTGACGATGCGCGGCGACTCGTGGAAGGCGAAGTCGTCCAGCAGCGCGCCGTCAGGGGCCAGCGCCTGGGCGCGGATGCCCGCCGGGGCCTCCTCCAGATGCTCGATGCGGATGTCGGGGATGAGCCGTTGCAGGGCGTGGACGAAGGCGCTCTTGCTGGCCGAACGCCACATCTCGCCCAGGCCCATCTTCCAGTAGCGGCCGGCCAGCTTGCGGAAGCCGGGGTAGGTCAGCGTCTGCCACAATTCGCGGGCGTTGACGTCGGTCAGGTGGTAGCCCTCGCGGGCGAAGGCCAGCACCGCGTTGGGGCCGCACTCGACGCCGCCGCTGATCATCCGCGTGAAGTGGACGCCCAGGAAGGGGAAGTTGGGGTCGGGCACGGGGTAGATGAGGGCGTTGCAGAGATGCCAGGCCTCCGGCTTTAGCTCGAAGTACTCGCCGCGGAAGGGGATGATCGTCGCCGGCGCTGCCCCGGCCGACATCTTGGTGACGCGGTCGGACTGCAAGCCGGCGCAGTTGACCAGGTAGTTGGCCCGGTAGTCGCTCTGGCTGTCAGCCGCGCGGACGACAGCGACGATCTCGCCGGCGCGCTCCTCGATGGCCGTCACCTCGGCGCCGGTGACGATTGCGTGGCCGTGGGCGCGCAGCTTCTCGGCCAGCCGCTCGCAGACTTGTTTGTAGTCGGTGATGCCCGCCTCCGGCACGTGGATGGCCTGGATGGCGTTGAGGACGTGCGGCTCCAGTTCCAGCAGGCGCTCGCGGCCGATCATCTCGCACTGCACGCCGTTGGCCTGGCCGCGAGCGAGCAGGTTGTTCATCGGCCCCAGTTCCTTCTCGTCGGTGGCCACGATGACCTTGCCGACGCGCCGGAAAGGGATGCCCTCGCGCTCGCAGAAGTCTTCCATCATCTGTTTGCCGGTGCGGCAGTTGACGGCTTTGAGCGAGTTGGGCTTGTAGTAGATGCCGGAGTGGAGCACGCCGGAGTTGCGGCCGGTCTGGTGGTAGGCCAGCGTCGGTTCTTTCTCCAGGAGGGTAATGTGCTTGTCGGGATAGCGTTGGCAGAGGGCATGGGCGGTGGCCAGGCCGACGATGCCGCCGCCGATGATGAGGATGTCTGAGGCAGTCATGCTGGGCATTGTAACAGCGTTCCCTTACGCGGCGAGTGACGACAGCACCCGCTCGCCCATCGCCCGTGTGCCGATGGGCGTCTCGCCACGGGCGATGTCGGCCGTGCGGCCGCCGTCGGCCAGCACGCGGGCCACGGCGGCCTCGACCGCGTCCGCCTCGGCGCTCAGGCCCAGGCTCAGCCGCAGCAACATCGCTGCGCTCAGAATGGTGGCCAGCGGGTTGGCAACGCCCCGGCCGGCGATGTCGGGCGCGGAGCCGTGGATGGGTTCGTAGAGGCCCGGCCGCCCCGCCTCGCCCAGCGAGGCCGACGGCAGCATGCCCAGCGAGCCGGTGATCATCGACGCCTCGTCGGACAGGATGTCGCCGAACATATTCTCGGTCACAATCACGTCGAAATCGGCCGGGCGGTTGATGAGGTACATCGCACAGGCGTCCACGAGGATGTCCTCGACGGTCACGTCGGGATAGTCGGCGGCGACCTCGTGGGTCACTTCGCGCCACAGGCGCGAGGAAGCCAGCACGTTAGCCTTATCGACGCTGGTCAGCCGCCCGCGCCGCGCCCGCGCCAGTTCGAAAGCCATGCCCACCACGCGGCGAATCTCGCTCTCACCATAGCGCAACGTGTCTACGGCGCTGCGCTCGTCATTGACCGTCTCGCGCCCCTGCGGCTGGCCGAAGTAGAGGCCGCCGGTCAGTTCGCGGACGATGAGCAAGTCCACGCCGCGGACGCGCTCCGGCCGCAGCGGGCTGGCGTCGGCCAGGGCGTCGAGCACCTTGACCGGCCGCAGGTTGGCGAAGACGCCCATCGCCTGGCGCAGGCGCAACAGGCCCTGCTCCGGCCGGACGGCCGCCCGCGGGT
>JAIBAS010000112.1 GCA_019695075.1 Promineifilum sp.
CGTGGACGCGGCCAACCGCCTGCTGGCCACAACCGTCGCCCTGTCGGCCTATGACCCCGTGCGCGACGAGACGTTCACCTGGCCGGTCGAGCCGCGCGTCTGGAGCGCCTGGCTGCGCCTGACGGTCGATCCGGCCGCGCCCACGGCCGCGCCGACGCTGGCCGTGGACAAGCAGATCGCCGCCGCCTATCTGGACACGCTGGCGGCGGAGATGGGCGACGGCCGGTATTTGCACGAGGACGAGACCCCGGAGGCCATCCGCGCTGCCCTGCTGGCCGGGCAGCCCGCGGCCCAGGCGCGCGTCTACCACCGCGAGAGCCGCTACGTCGTCCAGTCGGGCGAGACGCTGTCGAGCATCGGCTACGATGCCGGCATCCCCTACCCGTGGATCCAGCAGGCCAACCCCGGCGTTGACGCCCTGACCGTCGGCCAGGAGATCGTCATCCCCTCGCCCGACGCCCTGCTGCCGCTGCCGGTCGTGCCCGGCAAGCGCATCGTCGTCAGCATGAGCGAGCAGCGCGCGCGGGTCTACGAGAACGGCCAACTGAAGTGGGATTGGCCGGCCAGCACGGGCATCAACAGCAGCCCGACCGCGCCGGGCATCTTCCAGATTCAGTCCCACGAGCCGAACGCCTACGCCGGTAACTGGGACTTGTGGATGCCGTCGTTCATGGGCATCTACCGGCCCGTGCCGACGTCGGACTTCATGAACGGCTTCCACGGCTTCCCGACGCGCGGCAACGCCCAACTGCTATGGACGGGCGACCTGGGCCACCGCGTCACCTATGGCTGCATCCTGCTCAGTTCGGAGAACGCGCAAGTGCTTTACGATTGGGCCGAGGAAGGCGTGGTCGTGGAGGTGCGGCGCTAGGGTGTGGGTGTGTGCAAAGCGCCCGCCCCGGGCTGAAGCCACGGAGCTAGTCAACGACGGCCCGTGAACGGGCCTTTAGAGGGGAATGCGCGTGGCCTGAGCCGGCCTCGGCCGGCGTCGTTGAGTAGCCCGGTTGCCTTTAGGCCCGGGCGACCCTGCGTTGCATACACGCCCCAGACAGCTTGCCGACCGCGCCAGACGACCGCCGACCACGGACCACCGATCACTGCCTACTGACCTACTGCCCCATCGCCCTCTAGCTCAAGTTAAACGCCGCCTTCAACCCCTCAATCGCCTCATCGCTCATTGGCGCTAACTCCCCCAGCACGGCCGCGTCGATCAGCGACCGGGCGCTGAACTCGGCCACCTCCAACCGGTCGAAGGCGGCCAGGAGGGTGTGGCCGACGGCCAGGACGCCATCGTTGGCCATCAACACTACCGGCGCGCGCAGCGATACGCGCTCGGCGACAGCGTCCACGCGCGTGTAGCACATCTCGTAGGGCAACTGAGGGATGTCGCGCAGCAGGATGAAGCTCTCCGGGATGGTGCGCGAATCGAAGCGGGCCAGCGTGACAGCGTAGGCGGTGACGTTCGGCGGCTGGGCGGCGATGATGGCGGCGACGTCGGCGTTGGCGGCGTAGATGGCCTGATGGAGCAGCACGGCGCGGCTGGGCAGCTTGCCCGCCTCGCGCCGGCCGCCGCGCACCAGCACCACGTCCTCCACGCCCAGCGTCAGCCGGTCGCGGCCGGCGGGCGTGATCAGGAAGCTATCGGTGTCCAGCCGGGCCGAGACGACGCCCTGCGTGCTGATCAGCAGTTGCCGCTCATAGGCCCGCGCGGCGATGTCAACGACCTGCCGGCGCAACTCGCGCTCGGCGCTGCTGTGGGCCACGGGCGTGAATTCAGGCAGCGTGTTGGCACACTGGTCGAAGAGGCTCAGCGCCGGCTCGTCCAGCGTCAACACGTCGCCCAGTGTCCGGGCGCGCAGGTGGATGCGGGCACAGAACTCCAGCGTCTCCAGCCGCTGGAAGGCCTCCAGCAGCGTCATCCCGGCGGCGGCCATGCCGTGGTTCTCCAGGATGATGACGTTGCTACCCGTGGCGAAAGCCCCGGCGATGCGCTCGCCCAGCGCCTCGCTGCCGGGCAGATCATAGGGCGCGTAGCCGACCGGCCCGCAGAAGCGGTTGGCCTGCGGCACGATGCGCGTGTCGGGTACTTGCCGGACGATGCTGAAGGCCACCAGCGCCGGCGGGTGGGCATGGGCGATGGCGCGCACGTCCGGCCGCAGCCGGTAGATGGCCCGGTGGAAGGGCAACTCGGTGCTGGGCCGGTGTGGCCCCTCGGCCGCGCCGTCGGGCCGCACGCGCATGATGTCGTTGGGCGTCAGCTTGCCCTTGTCGATGCCCGCCGGGGTGATCCAGATGTCGCCGTTGTCGTCGAGGATGGACAGGTTGCCGCCGCTGAGCGTGGTCATGCCGGCGCGGTAGATGCGGTGCATGATGGCCACTAGTTGCTCGCGGGGGGAGAGGAGTTGGAAGCTCATGATGTTGTTCTCTAGGCAAGTGGCGCGATTCTCCCGAATCGCGCTACGCCATCGGCGGCAGCGCTGACGTAAGCCCGGCCGTCGCGCCCCGTGGCGGCGCGGTAGCGGGCGGCGATGGACGTGGCGGCGGCCTCGGC
>JAIBAS010000420.1 GCA_019695075.1 Promineifilum sp.
ATCTCCGGCACGGTCAGCACCGGCTCGACGCAGACATCCAGCGGGGCGAAAACCGCGACCCATTCGGCCAGCGGGCGAGTGGCGATGGACTGGCGCACGGCCGCCTTGGCCGCGGCGACGGCGGCCGGGTCGAGGCTGAGTCCGGCGGCGATCAGGTCGGGCCGGCCGATGGCCGCGCAGAAGCCCTGCCAGAACTTCGGTTCCAGGCTGCCGACGGACAGCCAGCGGCCGTCTTGCGTCTGATACAAGTCATAGGCCCGGCCGCCATTGAGGGCCATACCCTCCGGCGTGGGCGTCTCGCCGGCCACCAGGGTATGGCTGACGAGGTGGGCTTGCCAGGCGACCATCAGGTCGAACATGCTGACATCGACGAACTGGCCGCGGCCGGTGGCGGCGCGGTGGATGACGGCGGCCAGCAGCCCCACCAGCGCCCCCATCGCTCCGCCGCCGATGTCGGCCACCTGGATGCCCAGTGGCGGCGGGCCGTCGCCGGCGCGGCCGCTATAGCTGAGCGCGCCCGACAGGGCCAGGTAGTTGATGTCGTGGCCGGCGCGGTCGCGCAGGGGGCCGGTCTGGCCATAGCCGGTCAGGGCGCAGTAGATGACCGCCGGGTTAACCGTCCGCAGCGCCTCGTAGCCGATGCCCAGCCGGTCCATGACCCCCGGCCGGAACTGCTCGATGACGATGTCGTAGCCGCCCTCGGCCACCAGCCGGCGCACGGCGGCGTCGGCCTCCGGCCGCTTCAGGTCGAGAGCCACGGAGCGTTTGTTGCGGTTGAGGACGCCGTGCCAGGCGGAGACGTCGCCGTCGAAGGGCGGCAGGAAGCGCACCATGTCCGGCCGGGTGGGCGACTCGATGCGGACGACATCCGCGCCCAGGTCGGCCAGCACCATGGTGGCGAAGGGGCCGGGCAGGAGCGCGGTAAAGTCAAGGACGCGCAGCCCTGAGAGCGGGGACATACTCTAGCTCCTCACGGGACTATGCTATAGCGGCCTCAATTGGTACGAGATCAACTCATCGGTCGATAGGTCATTCGCAGCGACTAACCGATAGTGCTTTTCAATTAATAAATCCAGAGTACTCTGAGTGGCCTCGAAGGCGAATAGCGCGATCAAGTTAGGGGCCATAAACTTCGCAGCGATCGGGATGACGGCTAGGTGAGGGAATTTCTCCTGGCACATGGCCACATCTTGCTCAATCTGGACTTGGCCTATTTGATCCTTGGCCCCTTTGGCCTGCACTGGGACAGCGTAATGCACTCCCCGCTTGTCTAGACCGATATACAATTCATCGGTCTCAACCTGGCCGATTCCTTTGACCGTAGTGCGAAGGTGGTTTTGGAGAGAGTAACAGGTAAGACCAAGAAATGTATCGATCAGCCGGTTGTAGCGTAGCTTGGTCAATAGCCCCTGTTCATCGTTAAGGGCATAACGACTGACAACTCCGGGCGTACTATCAAGAATCTTTGTCTCCACAAGCGCAGAGTTTGGCGCGATATCTAATTGCCGGACGAGTATGAACGCATAGCTGGAGCGTCCAAGTGCTCGAATCACCCACTGGTGACCACTAGGGGCGCTTTCTAGGATCGACTTGGGCAACGGTGCTCGATAGCGAAAAGAGTACAGCACGTCGCCAAGATTCTTGGGCAACTGGATGCCAAGCCGATTCGCGGCCGCCGCGATGTGTTCTCTGGAGAAAAGAACCTGAACATCGCCTGGTCGATATCGGTCTTGAAAGATCAGTTCGATGATTCGGGAATAGCGATTGCCTGTGTTCCCGTCCATAATTATTCTTTGTAGCCCGGCCAGGTTAACACTACAACCTCTTCTCGTAGGTCCATTTGTGTTGCGGTTGCAAAACGGGTACGGAAGAGATCAATTCCCTCGACCTGATAGCCCAAGCGTTGCGCCAAATCTGCCAGAAGTTCGCCAGTCCGAATCATAACCCGCAAGTAAGACGCCTGGTCACCTACGACATAAGCAAGTTTGGCTCCGGGCTTGAGAACTGCGCGCATCGCTGCCAAATGCCGCGCCATGCCGCCAAAGTAGAGTAGTGTTACACGCGCGTATTGTTTCTCAAAGCCGGAATCCTTGTTCATTTCAATCCGCCGCCGCTCGATCTCAGCGGCTAGTTGCTGAATCTCGGGGTGTCCCTTTACCCACTGTGCGTCCTCATCGTCTTTGTATACACTCCGCGTATTGGAGCGCACCAGTCGCTTCTTTACCGCTTGAACGCCATGAATATCATGGGCGAAGCCCAAGATAACGGTCTCCAAACGGGTCGTTCGTGTGTAATCCTTCTCGTTCGGATAAGGAGGCGAAGTGATCACTGCGTCTACCGACCTGGTAGGAAGGAGGGCATCAACCTCGCGCGCATCACCCAAAGCTATCATGGCATCTGGGTAATCGGCGTGTAGGCTCTTCAAATCCTGTGCCATGCGCTTCACTTCGGCTATCCAAGCATCTACAACAGGCGCGTCTTGTTTGATCTTTCCTACTCCCACCTCAGGGCCGAACTTCAGGTTGCCAATACTTGCGACCAGTGCCTTACCAAGAGCGAGTAATCCGTAGCGATAGATCGGTTGTCCCATATGGGGGCGTAACGCATCTAGTAAGACGAGTGTCTTGTGGAGTGGCAGGGGGCTGATCGAATCCTTAATAAGCGCTCTCTCAGCCTCAGGTGGCAAGGAGCGTAAAGAAATGCTGTTTTCCTTGGCTACTATATAGTTATCCGCCCCTTGCTCGCTCAAAATATGGCGTGTGGCATTCGCAACTTGCAGGGCGGTCACTTCCAATTCGGACGGATCTATGCTCCAATCCGTCTTGACTGTGCTGGCAAAATGTGGAAATGGATTGGCTTCAACCCCGACAGCTTGGAATCCGGCTAACTTGGCTTCGATGAGTGTTGTTCCTGTGCCGCAGAAGGGGTCTAGCACCGTATCACCGGGCGACAGGTTAAAACGATGGAAATACTCACGGACTAAATGGGGAGGATAGGACAGCACAAAACGATACCACTCATGAAAGGCGCGATCACCCGCCTTGATTTCATTGCCGCTATCGGCCAATACCCGTCCGTTTTTCTCTGGTGGGTCAAAAGGAAGCCGCCCCTGGACGTAAGTGGTGCTCATATTATGATTATAGACGACAAAGCAGTATGGCGTTAGCAGCCATCGCTAGACCGCAGTAAAGCGCCAGATATCATCCTCAAGTGATTGCCTCACCTGGCCAGCCTCCACCAGCAAGTCCAGATAGCCGATTAACATCCACAGCCCGGCCAGGCGCGTGGCCGGCGGCTGGTGGGCGTACATGGCGTCGAGTAGCTCCGGGACGCGGGCCAGGCCGGCGCGCACATAGCCCAGGCACTCGTCGCGCCGCTGAGCGATGCGCTCGCGCTGGCGGGCGATGACGCGGCGGTGGTCGGTGAAGGGCCGGCCGTGGCCGGGGTAGACCGTCGCCACGTCCAACGCCTCGACCACGTCTAGCGAGCGCACGAACACCGGCAGCGCCGGCACGCGCCCGCCCGCACCCGGCGGCGGCTGCTCCACCACCGGCGTCGGCGTGACGGCCAGCAGCATATCGGCCGACAGCAGCCGGCGCGCCTCCGGCTGGTAGAAGACGGTCTGCATGCTGGCGTGGCCGGGGGTGTGGATGACCTGCCACGCCTGCCCGCCCATCTGCAGGATGCCGTCGAGGTGAAAGGGGACGATGCGCTCGGCGGGCACGGGGTCGATGCGCGTGGCCAGCAACTCCAGGCCGTGGAGCGTCACGGCGACGACGTCGGCCGGCAATCCCAGATGGCGCAGGAAGTCATCGCGGTAGTAGACCAGGCGCTCGTGCCACAGCGCCTCGGCGGCCGACAGCCACGGCGCGCCCAACTCCGACACCCAGACGGTGGCGTCGCTCTCGGCCACCAGGCGGCCGGCCAGGCCGTAGTGATCGACGTGGGTGTGGGTGATGACGACGCGGGCGATGTCGGCCGGGGCGATGCCGTGTTGGGCCAGGCCATCGACCAGCGCCTCCCAACAGGCGTCGGTCTTGATGCCGGCGTCGACGAGGACGACCTCCGGCTGGGTGAATAGATAGGCGTTGACCTGGCCAATGCCCAGATCGGCGGGTAAATCGAGGCGCAAAGGCTCCATGCCCCTATTATGCGCGATCTGGGGTTAGCGGGCATCTTCCGGACTGGTAGCCCAGCCTGTCAGGCTGGCGTGGCCGGCCACAGCCTAACAGGCTGTGCTACGAGCGGGGCGCTTATGCCCGGCGACACAGACGCCACAGCCTAACAGGCTGTGCTACGGGCTGTGTAACGGCTAACCGGTGTTCTTGAGGCCGGAGGCAATGCCGTTGATGGTCAGGAAGATGGTGTTGCGGATGGCCTCGGCCTCGGCGCTGTCGGCGTCGTGCAGGGCGCGCAGGCGGCGCAACAGGCTCACCTGGATGAAGTTCAGCGGGTCGATGTAGGGATTGCGCCGGCGGACGGCGCGCTGCAAGACCGGGTCGTGGTCGAGCAGTTCGCGCTGGCCGGTGACGTTCAACACGGCGGCGCGGGTGGCCTCGAAGGCGGCGGCGACCTGGCCGTAGATCAGTTCGCGCACGCGCTCATCGGGCACCAGGTCGGCGTAGAGCCGGGCGATGCCCATGTCGGCCTGGGCCATGGAAACCTGGGAGTTGTCCAGCAGGTTGCGGAAGAAGGGCCATTCGCGGTACATCTGCCGCAATAGCGCCGTCGCTTCCGGGTCGCGGCCGAAACCGTCCAGCGCCGCGCCGACGCCGAACCAGCCGGGCAGAACGTGGCGGCACTGCATCCAGCTAAAGCCCCAGGGGATGGCCCGCAGGCTGGTGAAGGTCGCCGCGGCCGTCCGGCGCGACGGCCGCGAGCCGATGCGCATCTGGCTGATCTCGTCCATCGGCGTGGCCTGGCCCCAGTAGATCAGTAACTCCGGCGTCTCGTAGATGAGTTGCCGGTAGGCGCGGTAGGACAGCGCCGCCAGCTCGTCCATTGCCGCCCGCCACTCCGGCAGCGGGCGCACTTGCAGGCGGTAGTGCTCCGGCGCGCTGGCGATGAGGACGGCGTGAACGACCTGTTCCAGATGGCGCTCGGCGATGGCGGCGTGGCTGTAGCGGTCGGAGATGACTTCGCCCTGCTCGGTGATGCGGATGCGCCCGCCGACGGAGCCGGGCGGCTGGGCCAGGATGGCGCGGTTGGCCGGGCCGCCGCCGCGGGCGATGGTGCCGCCGCGGCCGTGGAAGAGGGTCATGATCACGTCATGCCCGTGGCAGACCGCGGCCAGCGCCTCCTGGGCCTGATATAGCTCCCAGTTGGCGGCCAGGTAGCCGGCGTCCTTGTTGCTGTCGGAGTAGCCGATCATGATCGTCTGCTGGCGGCCGACGCGCTCCAAATGGGGGGCATAGCCGGGGTGGTCGAACAGCGCGGTCATGATGTCCGGGGCGGCGCGCAGGTCGTCGCGCGTCTCGAACAGCGGCGCGAAGGTCAGCCCTTCCGCGCCGTCCTCGCCCGGCGACAGGCCATGCCAGCGGGCCAGCAGCAGCGGCGCGAGAATGTCCTCCGGGCCGTGGGTCATGCTGACGATGTAGGGGCCGAGCAGCTCCGGGCCGTAGTAATCCACCGCTCGCTTGATGACGGCGAAGAGATCGAGCGTCTCGCGCGTCTCGGCCGAGAGGTGGTCGAAGGCGGACAGGTCGGGCGCGGGCCGGGCCAGGGCGTCGGTCAGCACGGCGGCGCGGCCGGGGCCATCGAGCGCGCCGAAGCCAACGCACCAGTCGAGACGGCCCAGCAGTTCGTCAAGGACGCCGGTGTTGTACTCGCTATACTGGCGCAGGTCGAGTTGAGCGGCGTGGAGGCCGAAGATGCGCGCCTGGGCCAGGGTGCGGTCGAGGCCGGCGCGGCGGATGTCAGCCATGCCGCCCTCGCGCAGCGAACGGTCCATCAGCCCCAGCGGCGCGAGCAGGTTCTCCCGCCGGCGCATGCGCAGGGGCGGCGTTGGCTTGCCGCGCAGGCGGCCGACCATGTCGCCGGCCGACGCCTCGGCCAGGTCGGTGGCCAGTTGGGCGGTGTGCAGGCGGTAGGTCTCGTTGGGGTAGCGGTCGCGCAGGTAGGCCAGGTGGGCGTTCAATTCGCCATAGGCGCGCACTGCTTCGGCTAGCGCCGGCGAGACGGGGGCCAGGTCGTCGCTGATGCTTAGCGAGCGGTCGAGGCCGCGGGTGGCGGCGCGGTGCTTTTCCAGCGCCAGGCCGCGGTGGAGCCGCAGCGTCTCGATGGTCACATCGGTGGTGACGTTGGGGTTGCCGTCGCGGTCGCCGCCGATCCACGAGCCGAAGGTCAGGAAGCGGTCGGGCGAGCGCAGGTCGGGGTAGTGCTGGGCCAGGGCGGCGGCCATGTGCTCGTAGACGGCCGGCAGCACATCCCAAAGGGTGTGGTCGAAGTAGAACAGGCCGGTGCGCACCTCGTCGGTGACGGTCGGGCGCGTGGTGCGGCTGCGGTCGGTCACCCAGAGCAGGGCCACCTCGGCCTGCAACCGCTCGACGAGGGCGGCGCGCTCGGCCGGCAGCAGGTCGCGCACGTCCAGGTCGGTCAACGCGGCGGCGATGCGGCGCAATTTGGCCAGGACGGTGCGGCGCTTGGCCTGTGTCGGGTGGGCGGTGAAGACCAGTTCGATGCGCAGCCGCGCCAGCAGCCGGCGCATCTCGACCTCATCGACGCCGGCGCGGGCCAGCGTCGCCACCGCGCCGGCGACAGACTCCGGCAGCGGCTGGGGGTGGGCGTCGCGCTCCCGCTCGCGCAGGACGCGGACGCGGTGCTGCTCCTCGGCCAGGTTGACCAGCTCGAAGTAGGTCGTGAAGCTGCGGGCGACGAGTTCGGCCTCGGCCGGGTCAAGCTGGTCGACGACGTGGGTCAGGCGGCGGTCGACGGCTGGGTCGGCCTCCAGGCGGCGAGCCTTGGTCAGGGCGCGGATGCGCTCCTCCAGGTCGTAGATTTCGATGCCCGCCTGCCGGCGGATGACGTGGCCGAGAATGTCGCCCAGCAGGTGGATGTCTTCGCTCAGTCGTTCCTGTTTTTCTCGTGTCATTGTCATAAGATGCTCACGCAAAAGAGAAGAAAATCTCACGCAAAGACGCAAAGACGCAAAGCAAAGTAAAAGAAGAGTAGGCGGCGATATTGTGAGCCGAACGGGCTAATCGCCAGATATGATTTTGGGAGTTGACTGTCTTTCATTAGGCATGTCGTTGGCGACGCGTCTGACGCCGCGCTTGAAAAAGGCGTCGCCAAAGTTAATCAATAAACCGAGGCGCCGGTGCGTGAGGCGCAGATAGGTGAGAACCTGTTTGTAATGCACAGGCGCAAGTGCTTCAACTGACTTCAGTTCAACGATAACTTTGTCTTCGACGATAAGGTCGGCTCGGAAGCCAACTTCGAGTTGAACGCCATCCCACAGAACAGGGATCGGTTGTTGACACACAACCCCAAGGCCGCGCTTGCGAAGCTCATGACTCAACATCGCTTCGTAAGCTGATTCGAGTAAGCCCGGGCCGATCTGGCTATGTATTTTGTAGGCCGCGTCAACGATCTCTGTGGCAATCTCGTTCTCGGTCATGTCATTCCATCTCTTCGCTTTGCGTTCTTGGCGTCTTTGCGTGAGATTCTCTTCTGTAGAGTTCAAGGTAGTAGAACGCGGTGATGGTCAGCGAGTGGGTGATGACTCCGGTGCGGATAAGGCCGGGGATGTCGGCCAGGGGGATCTCCTCGAAGGCGATGTCCTCCGCGCCATCGAGGGCGACTTCGGCCACGGGGCGCGCGCCTACGGCTAGATAGGAGTGGCAGCGGTTATTCAGGAAGGCCGGGTTGGGAGCGACACTGCCCAGGTGGATGACCTCATCGGCGGCGTAGCCCGTCTCCTCGCGCAACTCGCGCGCGGCCGACAGCGCCGGGTCGTCCTCTTCGCCCGCATCGACCATGCCGCCGGGCACTTCCAGGGTGATCTCCTCGTTGCCGTGGCGGTACTGGCGGATCATGATCACGTTGCCCTCCGTCGTCAACGGGATGACGTTGACCCAGTCGGGCGTCTCCAGCACGAAGAAGCGGTGGGTTGCCCCCGTTCGCGGCGAGAGGCTGGTGTCCTGGCGCAGGCGAAAGATGCGGAAATCGCCGAGGTATTGGCTGTCGAGTTTCTCCCAGGGTTCGATCATCCCGGAAGTTTAGGCGGGAGAGCGCGAAAAACCAAGGATTGGCCGCTTGTTGCGGCTACTCAAACGCGCCGGCCGGCGACGGGGGCGGCGTGGTCGCGGCCGGATGCG
>JAIBAS010000408.1 GCA_019695075.1 Promineifilum sp.
ATGGCGGATGTTCAGGTCGGCGGCCTCACCGATGAGGCCGCGGTTCTCGGTGGTCGATGGGCCGACGAGCAGCGGGTTTAGCTCCAGCGTCGAGTCGGCGTTGAAGCGGGCGCTCAGGCGCGCCGGCGGCAGTTCGACGCGGTAGCCGGCGACGCGCGGGAAGGCGATCTCCAGATGGTCGCGGTGGGGGCGGACGGCCTGGACGTGGATGGCGCGGTTGGGCTTTTTGGGCGGGGCGACGACCGGCTGAGCGGTGAAGTCGAAGGGGATGCCCAGGACATCGGCGTATTCGACATCGAATAGGCCATCGTCGTTGAGGTCATAGGATTGGCGGCGCAGCGCCCGGCCGACGACCTGTTCGCAGAGCAACTGCGTGCCGAAGGCGCGGACGCCGAGGATGTGGGTGACGGTGTTGCAGTCCCAGCCCTCGGTCAGCATGGCCACGGAGACGACGCAGCGCACCGGTTCGCCCAGCCGCCCGACCTTGCCGACGGTGTTCATCACCTCGCGCAGCAAGTCCTGGTCGGTGATGTTTTCGGCCGCGGCCATGTCGCCGCGCTCGCGCAACTCGCGCCGGAAGCGCTCGATCTCGTCGCCGGCCATGTCGCGGAAGTTGGCGTCCAGGGCGTCGCCCGATTCCAACTGTTCGCTGTCGATGAGCAGGGTGCGGGGCCGGGCCAGGCGGTTGCCGTGCTCGTCATAGTTGCGGAAGAGGGCCAGGCGGCCGTTATGGAGAATGGTGCGGTCGCCGTCCTGGTGCTCGAAACCGCCGATGTAGTCATAGACCAGCTTGGAGGTCGAAGTGTTGTTGCAAACGACGATGAAGACGGGCGGGGTTTCGATGCGTTCTTGTTCCCACAGGGCAAAAGTCTGGGCGTAATGGCCGTAGAGGGCGTCGAGGGCCGTTTGCAGCTCGGCCGGCAGGGCCAGCGGGTCCAGCCCGCCCGCCTTGCCGCGCCCCTTTTTGGGCATGCGCGTGCGAATGTGCTCCCACAGGTTGCGGAACTTGGGCATGTCCCCGCCGGGCACGTTGTCGGCCACGGGCACGCGCGGCAGCTTGACAATGCCGCACTCGATAGCATCCATCAGCGAGAAGTCGTTGACCGTCCAGTGGAACAACGTCCCCTCGGCATAGCCGGAGCCGCGCAGGAAGAAGGGCGTGGCCGACAGGTCGATGACCGTGCCGCTGCCGATGCCGCTGCGCTTTACCGCCTCGATGCCGTTGATCCACACGCGGGCGGCCTCGTTGTTCTTTCTGGCCTCTTCAAGCTCATCGCCGGCCAGCTTTTCCTCGTCCGACTGCGTCCGCTCGCGGTAGCAGTGATGGGCCTCGTCGTTGAGGACGAGGACATTCTTCAGGCTCATGAGTTCGGGCATGACGCGCTGGAGCATTTGCCCATCCGTCTCGACTGTCTCCAGAGCGGGGCCGCGGCCCTGGAGCAGATCGCGCGTGCCCTTGGCCAGGTCGAGCGTCTCGCGTCGCTGGAAGGCGTGGTAGTTGGTGACGACGATCCTGGCCTTGCCGAGTTCGGGCAGTAGATCGGCCGGAACCAGTTCGCGGCGGGCGTAATAGCTGTCGGGGTCGTTGGGGTAGAGGACGCGCAGACGGTCGCGGATGGTGATGCCGGGCGTCACGACGAGGAAGCCGGTTGTGAAGGTCTTGCTCTGCGGGTGACGAGCGGCGTTGATGGTCTGCCAGGCGATGATCATGGCCATGACCATCGTCTTGCCCGCGCCGGTAGCCAGCTTGAGGGCCACGCGAACCAGTTCCGGGTTGGCCTCGCTGTTGGCGTTGCGGATGCCTTCAAGCAGCGATTGCCCGGCCTTGCCCATGTGGGGGGCCACTTCAGTCAGCCAGATGATCGTCTCGGCTGCCTCGATCTGGCAGAAGAACGGCCGGATGCCCTGGAACGGGTGCTGACGCCAGTGCTGCAACAGGCGGGCCGTCTCCGGCGTGACACGCCACTTGGCCGGGTCGGGAATCTGCCGCCACGCATCGACCTGCTTGCGGATGGAATTGATCTGCGAGGTGGTGTCGTACTCTTGCTCGGGCGTGGTCATTCCTTCCGCGCCGATGCCCAGAGTTGCCTGTTTGTATTCGGCCTTCTTGTCTTTGCGCTTGCGGGGCTTGGGCACCGGCGTGATGTACGTGGCCGGGCGACGGTAGTCGAGAATCTGGCTGGTCGGCTGGCCGTCCTCGTCCAGCTCCCAATGGCGGTCGGGATACTGGTAGGGCGAATTGAGAATTGGTTTGCTGAAGAATTCTTCCGACATGGCGTTAGGATTCCTGCTCGACTCGTTGCGGATAGAAATCGTCCGCTTCTCCGGTCACCCGCTGTTCAATGTAGGCCAACGACTGATGCCGGAAGTACGTGTTATATAGCTCGGCATAGTGCCCGCCGGCGGCCATGAGCGCGTCGTGCGTGCCCTCCTGGATGATCCGCCCGTCGCGCATGACGATGATGCGGTCGGCGTGGCGGACGGTGAACAGCCGGTGGGCGATGACAATCGACGTGCGCTCGCGCATGATGTCCTGTAGCCCGG
>JAIBAS010000586.1 GCA_019695075.1 Promineifilum sp.
GTCGTCAGCGTCTACATGACCAGCGGCAGCGGCTCCGGCTTCGTCATCGACCCCGACGGCTACATCGTCACCAACAACCACGTCATCGCCGAAGGCGGCCCGATCACCGTCTACTTCTCCAATGGCGAGGTCAAGGACGCCACCCTCGTCGGCACCGACACGCAGGCCGACATCGCCCTGCTGAAGGTCGATGCCGCGCCCGGCGAACTAACCGCCGTGCCCCTGGGCGACAGCGATGCTCTCGAAGTCGGCCAGTCGGTTGTGGCCATCGGCAGCCCGTTCGGCCTCGATAACACCATGACCACGGGCATCGTCTCCGCCCTCAGCCGCTCCATGCCCGCCGACGAGACCGGCCTGACCGGAACCTATACCATCCCCAACGTCATCCAGACCGACGCGGCCATCAACCCCGGCAACTCCGGCGGCCCGCTGTTCAACCTGGCCGGTGAGGTCATCGGCGTCAACACGGCCATCGAGTCACCCGTGCGCGCCAACTCCGGCGTCGGCTTCGCCGTGCCGTCCAACGTGGTCAAGGTCGTCATCGCCCAGTTGCGCGAGGGCGGCGCGGTCAAGTACCCGTGGCTAGGCATCGCCGGCGGCACGCTGACGGCCGACATGGCCGAGGAAATGGGCCTGGCCCGCACGACGCGCGGCGTCATCGTCAGCGAAGTGACGGCCGGCGGCCCGGCGGCCACGGCCGGCCTGCAGGGTGGCGACGCCACAACCGGCTTGGGCGGTGACATCATCATCGGCATCAACGACCTGACCGTGACGACCTTCGACGACCTGCTCGGCTACATCGTTCAGGAGACGACCATCGGCCAGACCGTGACCCTGACCGTGCTGCGCGATGGCCAGCAGGTGACCGTCCCGGTGACGTTGGGCGAGCGGCCCGCCGCCGTCGAGGAGCCGCAGTTGCAGCAGGAATTCCCGCAACCCTAACTTAGGCGATTCGTGAGCGCCCGGCGCGGCGACCAGCGCCGGGCATCATTCCTCCTCCCAGTAGTAAGCCAAAGGCCCATCGCATCGGATGCGATGGGCTTTTGGCTTGGGCACGGCCGCCCGGCCACCGGCTGGCCCGGTGGCGCGCGGCAAGTTTGTGCGCTTTGGGCGTTTTCGGGTACGATCCCGGCCACCTATGGAGTCTGAGTCGCCACTGCTTCCGGAGCCGCAATCTCCGCCCGCCTTGCCCCTGCGCCCGGCGCGCATTCCCCCACCGACGATGCACATCGTGCGCTTCGTCGTGTTGGGGATCATGGTCGGCTTTGGCCTGCACCTGTTGCTGCCGCAGATCGCCGGCCTGCAGGACTCGGTCGATCACGTGCGGCGCTTGCCGCCCTGGTTAGTCGTCCTGGCGGCGCTGATGCAGTTGGGCAACTACGGCGGCACGGGGCTGATGATGCACACTCTGGTGAAGATGGTAGACGGCCGGCTGGCCGTGACGCGCGGGGCGATCATCTCCGCGGCCGCGGCCAGCGTCGGCCTGATCACCGGCGGCACGGTCGGCAACTCGGCCGTCACCTACCGCTGGGTGCGCGGCAGCGGCGTCCGTCGCCTGGGCGCGGCCCTGTGCGCCACGCTGCCCCTCCTGCTCATCCACCTGGCGTTGCTGCTGGTATCGCTCATCGGCCTGGTCAGCCTCTTCTTCATCCACCAACTGACAGCTATCGAGGTGGCCGGCTTCGCCGTCGTTCTGGTGCTGCTGGTGATCATCATTGGCCTGGCCGTCTTCGGCATGGCCCGGCCGGCCCGCCTCATCGACCTGGCCACGCCCTGGTTTGCCCGCTACCACGCCTGGCGCGGCCAGCCGTTCGACCCGCGCGACGTAGCCGACCACGTCGATCAGCTGGTCAACGTGGCCCTGGTGCTGCGCCGCCGCTGGGGCGGCCCGGCGCTGGGAGCCGTGGTCAACCTCGCCGCCGACGTGGCCACGCTCTACCTGCTCTTCCTGGCCACCGGCTATCGCGTGCCCGTCGGTGTGTTGCTGGCCGGCTATGGCTTGCCATTGCTGGTCGGTCGTCTGCCCCTTGTGCCTGGTGGCGTCGGCGTCGTCGAAGCGACCATGACGGCCATTTTCGCCAGCTTCGGCGCACCGGCGCGGGCCACGCTCATCGCCGTGCTGGGCTATCGCCTATTCTCCTTCTGGCTGCCCACACTGCTGGGCTTCCCCCTGGCCCTCTACTTGCAGCGCGTCACCCGGCAACCGGCCGACGCGCCGACCGTGACCACCTGACCTCAGCCATCTTCCGGAGAGGTCGGCTTGGGACTATAATGGTAATATGAACACCGCCCCGAACCGTTGCCTAGCCGTCGCTATCGTCCTTCTCGCCCTGCTGGCCGCCTGCTCGCGCGAGACGCGCCAATCCATCGCCACGCGCGTGCTGCCCAGCGTGGGCACAGCCGCGGCTGAGAGCGGCATCGCCCTGCGCACCGTCGCCGTGGAGGCCGCCCAGACCAACGCCCCCATCGCCCGCACGGCCATCGTCGAAGCCGTGCGCACCGGCCGGCCCATCGCCGGCACACTGGCGGCCG
>JAIBAS010000022.1 GCA_019695075.1 Promineifilum sp.
TGCGGGTCACCGTGCCACGGATGACCCTGCCACGGGCCGCCGTGCCGCGCCCCACCCGCGCCCGCCCACATGGCCATGCGCCGCCGCCGGCCGAGCGCGCCCAGCAGCAGGAACCCGCTGAAGCCGAGCAGGAGCAGCCCCGCGAACGGGAACGGTCCCGGCCCGTGGCCCCAGCCGCCCGGCAAGCCGTAAGCGGCCGGCGGCGTGACCGCTTGCCCATCGGCCGCGGCCAGCGCCGCCCCTTGGACAAAGCCCTGCCGGTAGCCGGCCCGGTACAGGCCCGACGTCGCCCCGAACAGCAGCCCACCGACCAGCAACAGGGCCAGCAGGCGACCAAACACGAATCGATGTGTCATCTCTTAACCTCCAATGCGTGAATGTCGCCAGAATAGCGCCCAATTGTGGCGAAATTGTGGCGGGGGGGAGGAGGAAGTGGGGAGGATAGGGCATAGGGGACGGGGGTTAGTGAATCAGTGGGGGAGCGGGGTAGTGCTCCGTTGACCTGGGCGAGGCGTCCTTGCGTCTTTGCGCCTTTGCGCTAACCTCTGCCATAAGGAAGGAGGTATCGTATGCACAAGAAAGGCGTAATGGTCGCCGCGGCCTGGCTGGTGCTGGGCGCGGCCGTTCTGGGCTGGCTCAGCCGGCTCTCGTCTCCGGCCACGGCGGTAGCCGACGTGGCCAACAGCAACGGCATCCGCCTGCCGATCATCCTCAAGCCGGACAACACGCCGACGCCCGGCATCCCCACGCCGCCGCCGACGCGCATCCCCAACCCGTCGCCCACGCCCGGCTTCGGCCACAATTGGCTGGAGAATGGCAGCTTTGAGGACGGTTGGACGGATCTGCCGCCGGTGGAGGGCTATCTAATCAACCAGAACCCCAACGGCTGGACGCTGACCTGGCTGGAGCGCGGCGAAACAGTCTGGGATCTGCGGACGATTCACCCCAACGACCCAACGGTCGGCGTCGTCTCCGGTGTGGCCGAGATGATCCACAAGCTGAACCACCAGCTGCCGCCGAACGAGCAACTGGGCGGCCCGAATGCCCTCATCCTGGAGGGTGGGGCGGTCTATAAGATGTTCCATCGCGGCGCGGCCTTTGGCGGCCAGCTCACCCAGAAGGTCGTGCTGCCGGCCGGCCACTGGCGGCTGACCGTGCCGGTGCAGCTCCATTGGCACGAGAACCTCGACCCCGACGACCCGACGTGGGACACCTTCACGGCCGAGTCCGGGGCCTGGGTGCTCATCAACGGCCAGCCGCACGGCGACTGGGCCACAGCCCGCGAGATGGGCGACCGCCGCTGGTACTACCACGTCGTCGAGTTCCAGTTGGCCCAGGAGACGGAGGTGGAGGTGCTCATCCGCGTCAAGAGCATCTACTGGAGTCCGAAGGACTTCTTCATCGACGCGGTGTGGCTGGAGCCAATCGGCGACTGATTGCCCCACCCGACGCGAAAACGCCCGGCTACGGGCTAAACTGCACGTAGCCGGGCGCTTTCAGCCTGTCCCTCTCCTTAAAACTACGGAATCATCTCCAACCCGTCGATATTCGTTGGGAAGCCATTGGCCGAGCCGTCCCAGAAGAGCGACGGCGTATAGCCGCCGGGCGCGCCGCTAGGCGTTAGCTTGACGATGTCGCGGCCGTCGCCGGCCACCCCGCCGAGGTTGAACGCGCCGACGATGCTGATGTACAGATCGCCCGTGGCCGGGTCGATCCACAGGGCATTGACGTCCTCGGCCGCCAGGCCGGGGATGGCCGTGCCATTGAAGAACTCCGACCATTGCCCCGTTGTTAGGTTGAAGCCGAGGGCGTCCTCGTCCTGCGCCTTCAGGACGCTGTTGTCGGGCCGCTTGACCGCCGCCGCGCCGACGGTCGAAAGCGCGATGCGGCCGTCGGTGCGGGCCAGGGCGTCGATCTTCTCGCCGCTGGTGGTCAGCAGGTTGGCCGAGCCATCGAGAGCCATTGTGAAGGCCCCGGCGGTGGTGGGGCCGGTGCTGGTGGGCGTGAAGCGGATCACGTCCTGCGGCTGGACGTTGCCGACGCCGGGCACGTTCTGGGCCGCGGCCAGCGACAGCAGGATGTCGCCGTTGGCCTCGATCTCCACGGCGACGACGTTCTTGGTGATACCCACGTCGGAGGCGTCGAAGTGCATCGACCAGCCGCCGGCGGGGGTGAACTTGAGGATGTCGCCGGGGGCGAAGGCCACGCCGCCGACGGAGCCGGCCGCGGTGGTGGACAGATAGAAGCCCATCTGCGCCACGGCCGCGCTGCGCTCGAAGGCGCCGGCGTCGCACTCGTTGTTGGTCGCGCCACCCTTGCCGTTCTGGTTGCGCGGTTCGCCGCGCTGGTCAACGCCGTTGACGGGTGCGGCCGTGCAAGAGGCGTTGGGGGCCAGGTCGAGGGCCGGGCTGCCGGCCGGCAGGGCGTGGGTCTGTGTCGGGCCGCCGTTGTCGGCCAGCGGCGAGAGGATGGCGGTGAGGCCAACCGAAGGCACGATGTCGCTCGCGCCCTTGCTGAGGCCGACCAGGCCGGCGTTGCCGTTCTGGCCGAAGACGTTAAAGGCGTCGCGATTCACCGTGGGGACGTAGTCGGAGTCGGGCGACGGGTCGATCAGCACTTGCGGCCCGCCGTCATCGGCGGTGTTGCCGGAGATGATGGCGCCTCGCAGGGTCGTCACGTTACTTGTTGCGTACCGGGCCGTCAGGTACAGGCCGCCACCTATCCCCGGCTGCGTATCCGTGTATCCGTCATACTCGTTGGTTTGCCGCCGGCCGACATTGCCTGTCACCGTCGAGTGGGTCAGCGTCAACTCCCCGCTGCTCCATACACCCCCGCCGCGGTTGGCGTCGTTGCCGGAAATGGTCGTATTGCTGATGTGCGCCGTGCCCCAGACCCGGACGCCGCCGCCCTCGCCCGGCCCGTCGAACGGCGCGCCGGGGCCATACTCGCCGCCGGACGTGGCCGAGTTGCCAACAATGGTCGAGCCGCTGATGGTGGCAACGCCGCTGACGGCCATGCCGCCGCCGTAGCCGCCGTAATCCATGCCTCCGGCGGCGAAGTTGTCCGCGATCGTTGAGTCAATGATTGCGGCGACGCCAGTGATGCCAATGCCGCCGCCGGCGCCGCCGTAGTCGGCATTGGCGACATTCATGGAAACCAGGCTGTCGCGAATAGTCACCTCGCCGTTGCGCGCGACCTCGATGCCGCCGCTGTAGGCGGCCGTGTTGTTGGTGATGGTTGTGCCCGAGATGGTGGCCTGACCGGCCAGGAACAGGCCGCCGCCTTCGCCATAATCGTCCCAGACAACGTTAGTGGCGATGAGGGAGTCGGTGATGGTCGTGACAGAGCCGGGTTCGGCGTAGATGGCGCCGCCATATAGCCAGGTGCGGCTGTTGCTGACCTGCACCCCGGTTAGCGTCAGGGAGTTCTTGTTGAGAATGGCGCCGCCGCCCTGATAACCGCCAGGGCCCTCGAATCTCCAGCCGGTGTCGCCGTTTTCAATGACGACGTTGCGCAGGGTCAGGCTGCCGGCGTCATCCACGGCCAGGATGCGGAACACGGGCGTGCCCGACACCTCGCTGCGGCGAATGGTTGCGCCGTTGCCCTCGATGGTCATGGCGCTGGTGATGACCGGCAGGCCGGTGGGGCCGAACTGCTCGTTGTGGGCCGCCGTCAACTCGAACAGGCCGCCGGAAGGCAGTGAGACGGTGTCGGGGCCGTTCAGGTTCCCGGCGGTGCAATCGGCGCGCAATTGGCCGGCCTTGTTCGTGCGGGCGTTGATGATCGCTTCGATGAGCGAGCACTTGTTGTTGTGGACGTCGGCTACCTCGCCATCGACGACGACGATGGTGGCCTCGGGCGCGGCCGGCGCGGCGGCGATGGGCAGGGCGACCGGCCCGGCCAGGGCCATGATGAGCGCGGCGCTGCTGAGGCTGACAGCCAGCTTGCGGCGCAGGCGTTGCCGCCAGGCGCGGGGCATACTGGCCAGCCGCTGATAGTGAACGGCGAAGCGCGCCAACGCGCCGCCGCCCTGCTTGAGGACGAGACTTGCCAACCAGGGGGGCATCTCTTCACGCGGTTGCGAAGGCGAACGATACGAATACACGGCTATGGCTCCTTTTCGCCCGTGCGCGACCACTGGCCGCCATCAGCAGCTCGTCGTCGCACGACAGCCAGCCGGTGGGCGGCGCATTGTGGTGGTGAAAACTGGCTCCTACGCCACAATGGAGGGCGCTCGTTCCGGCGGCACTGCTTTGGTTACAAGGGAGGGGCTAACAGTACTCCCCAATGACAGTGTAGCATAGACCGGCGCGGCCCGGAGTAAAGCAGACTACAGTTCTCAGAATAGGGGCTGGGGGCTGGGGGCTGGGGGCTAGGGGTAGGGGCTAGGGGCTAGGGGCTAGGGAAAAGCGCTCTTCCCTAGCCCCTAATCCCTATCCCCTAGCCCCTATTCACCGCCTCGCGCTCGGCCGCGGCCAGGCGCTTCTCCAGGTCGCGTAGGTCGGCGCGCAGGGCGGGCAGCTCCGGGAAGTCGGGCTGCTCCTTCATCTCCCCCTTCAGCGTCTCCAGCCCCTCCTTGAACTTGACCATGTCGGCGAAGACCTCTTCGGCCTTTTCGATCTCGCCGTTGCCCTCGAGGGCACGGCCGAGATAGTAATAGGCTTGCAGTTCGTAGGTAACGTGGGGCAGGCTCAGGCGGGTGGCCGCGGCCAGCGCCTCGGCCGCGGCGCGGGATTGGCCCAGCCGGTAGAGGGCCAGGCCGTGGTGGTAGTGGTAGAGCGCGTGCTTGGGCGACAGGTCGATGGCCCGGCTGTAGGCGTCGCGGGCAGCGTCGTAGCGGCTCTCGGCCAGGTAGAGTTGGCCGAGGGTGTTGTAGACCGGGTGGGCGTCGGGGCGCAACTCCAGCGCCTTGCGGGCGTCGCGCTCGGCGGCGGCGAATTGCAGCGCCGACAGATAGATAAGCGACCGCAGCTGGTAGCTCTCCCAGAAGTGGGGCCGCGCGCCGATGGCCTTATCGACCAGGTCGAGGGCCGTCTCCAGCCGGCCGCGCATGAATGCCCGGCGGGCCATGCGGTAGGAGATGGGCGTCGTCAGGAAGCGCTGGACGCTGAGCAGCAGCAGGCTGGCGCTGACGCCGGTGATGGCGAAGAGGGCGTCGCCCCGCACCAGGCCATAGGCGATGCCGGCCACGGCCGGCGCGGCCAGCAGCAGCGCCCCCAGCCGTTCGCCAGGGGAGAGGCGCTGGCTGCGCTGGTAATAGAGCAGGTAGACGACCAGACCCACGGCGATCAGGCCGGAGACGAGGGCATCGAAGCGGCCGGGGGCGAAGATGTAGATCAGCAGGCCGGCGACCCAGATGGCGACAGAGATGACGACCGGCCAGATGAGGCTGGCGCGCAGTTCGCTGCGCGAGGGGCGCTGGCCCTGTGTGCTGCGGGTTTTGCTCACATCGACCTCATCGCATGTCTTGACGACAGCTACTCCAAGTCTAGGTTAGTCCAATACTGCGGCTTCAATTATAATGGCTCTTCAAAGATTATGGATAAGCAAAAGTTCTTGACAAAGCTTCAAAGCGAATCTGACAATTTCAATAGAGCCGTCTCAACTTCGAATGGCGACTGGGTTGTCAAAGGCTTCATCGATATCGCTCGTAATATTTACACTATCTCTACTGATACCAAGGTAGTTTCGAAGGTTATGGAACTACTTCTATTTCCAGAGCTTGTTCGTTTTGCCGAGCAGAACGATCTAAAGTTGCACCTTGCTGAACGGCAGAACTTTTATCCCGATGTTACCTTCATTGACAATGAAAATCACCTTTTCGCCGTTGACTTGAAAACAACATATCGAGTCAGCGACATTATAACAAATGGCATGACCTTGGGCGCTTTTACCGGCTATTTTCGATCTCGGGAGAGCCGTAAGAATTGTTCATTCCCCTACGGGAGCTATGAGGGGCACTTTGTTTTAGGTGTGATCTATTCTCAGGCCTTGGGTGTTGATGAACGCCAAGTTTACTCTCTAAATAATCTGGAACAGATCACATCGGCCATTTCGGACTTTCAGTTCTTTGTGCAGGAGAAGTATCGAATCGCCTCCGATCTTCCCGGCAGCGGCAACACCAAGAACATCGGATCTATCCGGAGGGTCGAGGACTTATTGCATAGGCGAGGCCCGTTTGCTGAACTCGGTGAGGCGATCTTCGATGATTACTGGATGTACTACTTGACAGAGGATATGGCGCGCGCAGTAGAATTGTCGCGGAGACCTTATATGAATCTAAAAACGTATCGAGTTTATAAAGGTTTGTCTTGATGAAATTACCACAGGTTGTTAGCCGAGTTACTGTACCCCCTATCAAGTGTCAGGGCATCAAGACCCGATTGACGCCGTTTATACTCGGCAACATCAGTTGGGAAGGGCACGGCCGATGGGTAGAACCATTTTTGGGGTCAGGGGTCGTATTGTTTAATGTTGCACCTCAGCGAGCGCTTGTCAGTGACATTAACCCACACGTTATCGCATTCTACAAGGCTGTCTATGATGGAGCGATTACACCAGGACTCGTGCGACGCTACCTCGAAGAAGAGGGAAAACATCTCCTTGAGTGTAACCGACGAGGCAAAGACAGCTATTACTACACTGTGAGAGAACGCTTTAACAAATTGGGCGATCCTCTGGACTTCCTCTTTCTCAGCCGTGCCTGCTTCAACGGGATGATCCGGTTCAACAGCAAGGGGCATTTCAACGTGCCGTTCTGTAGGAAGCCTGACCGTTTTCGTCCGGCTTATATCACCAAGATAGTTAATCAAGTGGATCAGATCAGGAAGATTATGCGCGGCAAGGAGTGGGAGTTTCGTTGTAGTGATTGGCGCTCAGCACTTCAGAATCTAGATGGGGGGGATTTTGTTTACTTGGATCCTCCGTACATAGGGCGACATACTGATTACTATGGCCAATGGAGCTTGCGTAACGCCGAGGATTTAGCCTTGGCCGCATGGGCATTGCCAAGTGGATTTGCTCTCTCGATGTGGAAGGAGAATCGCTACCGAAGCAATAACCACATCTTGGCATGCTGGAAAGAGGCAACGATCCGGACCATATCCCATTTCTATCATGTTGGTTCCACAGAAGATTTACGAAACTCTGTAGTGGAAGCGCTTCTCATTAAGCCTGGCTACGCAACAATTGACGCAGAAGTCCTAGATCAAGTTCATACCAAACCGAGGCAGTTGGTACTATCGTTCTGACACGCTATATAAGAGGTGTGTCGTATTGCGACGGTCAAGAATTTATAAGACCGCGAATCCGCTCCTGTAGAAAGGCAATCAAACCCATGACGCAACCCCCTATTCCCGGTTTTCGCGACGTTCCCCGCACGGGCGTGATCTATGTCATGCACCGCGCGGCGGAACTTGGTTTCAGCTACGACGCGCCCGAATGGGCTAACCTGGGCCAGGGCGCGCCGGAGACGGGGCCGCTGCCGGGCGCGCCGCCGCGCATCGACACGGTGACGATGAACCCGCGCCAGCACGAGTACGGCCCCATCACCGGCCAGGTCGCCCTGCGCCGCAAAGTGGCCGAGCTATACAACACTCTCTACCGGCAGGGCAAGCGCAGTCAGTACACGTGGCAGAACGTCAGCATCTCCGGCGGCGGCCGTGTCGCCCTGGCCCGGCTGGCGGCGGCGCTGGGCAACATCAATATGGGCCACTTCCTGCCCGACTACACCGCCTACGAGGAACTGCTCAGCATCTTCAAGGCGTTCATCCCCATCCCCATCCTGCTCGACCCCGACCTGGGCTACCAGGCTCCGTTGGAGATGGTCAAGCGCGAGATTCAGGGGCGCGGGCTGAAGGCGATGCTGCTGAGCAACCCGGCCAACCCCACCGGCCAGGTCATCGACGGCGACCGGCTGGCCCAGTGGGTGCAGCTGGCCCGCAACTACCGCTGCTCGCTCATCCTTGATGAGTTCTATTCGCACTACATCTATAATGGCGGATCAGAAACCGAGTTTCTTCCGAGAAACTCGGTTTCTACGCCCAAAATGGTCTCGGCCGCCGCCCAGGTGGAAGACGTCGACCGCGACCCGGTTATCATTGTCGATGGACTGACCAAGAACTGGCGCTACCCCGGCTGGCGCATCAGTTGGACGCTCGGCCCGCAGGAAGTCATCGACGCCATCGCCAGCGCCGGCTCCTTCCTCGACGGCGGGGCCAACAACCCCTTCCAGGCCGAGGTG
>JAIBAS010000624.1 GCA_019695075.1 Promineifilum sp.
TTCCGGCGGCGATCAGCCGCTGCCGGGCGGCCGTGTCCGTCAGCAGGCGCAGCATGGCCGCCGACCAGCCGGCCTCGTCCTCCGGCGACAGCAGCAGTGCCGCCGGCTCGCCGCCCGTCGCGGCCACTTCGGGCAGGCTGGAGGCGTCGGAGCTAATGACCGGCACGCCGCAAGCCATCGCCTCCAGCAGCGGCAGACCGAAGCCCTCGTAGAGGCTGGGGAAGACGAACAGTTCCGCGGCCGAATACAGCGCCGGCAGGTCAGCGTCATCGACAAAGCCGGGCATCACGATGCGCTCGCCCAACTCTAGTCGGGCGATCTCCGCGTCCAGCCCCTCGGTCAGCCAGCCCCGCCCGCCAACGATGACCAGCACGTGGGGCTGCGCCGCGGCGACGGCGCGGAAGGCGCGCACCAGCAGGGCGTAGTTCTTGCGCGGCTGCACCGTGCCCACGGCCAGCACGATCGGCCGCTCCCCCAGCCCATAGCGCGCCCGCACCGCGGCCAGCGCCGCCACGTCCGTCACCGGACGGAAGCGCGCGTGGACGCCGCTGTAGAGCACGGTCATCTTGTCGGCGGGGACGTTCCACAGGGCGGCCAGGTCGCGCCGCGTGGCCTCGGAATCGGCCAGGATGTGGTCGGCGCGGGCCACCGAGCGAGGCACGACACGGTTGAGGTAAGCCACAAGCCGGGCCGGGAAGGTGTCGGGATAGTGGACAAACGACAGGTCGTGGACTGTCAACAGCGTGGGGATGCCGCCGCCCACGGGCGGCAGAACGAAATCGGGCGAGTGAAACAGATCGAGCCGGCCGGTAAAGGTCTGCACCGGCAAAGGGATGCGGGCGCGATACCACAGCCGGTAGAGCCAGTGCTCATCGAGCGGCGCGGGCCGGTGGACGACGTGCGCCGCGACGGGCAGCGAATCGGGCACGGGCAGCGTCGCCGGCGGCCGGGCCGAGAAGAGGGTGTAGCGGTTGTCCGGCGCGGCGGCCACAAGGGCATGGACGAGTTCGCGCGTGTAGCGGCCGATGCCGCCGCCCTGCGTCAGCGCCGCGGTGGCGTCAATGCCGATGACGTGCCCGCCGCCCCCGGCCATCACTCGACGTCGTTGTAGGTCCAGTGCCGGTTGGCGAAGAAGTTCCAGAACAACACGACGATCACGGCGACCATCAGCGACAGGTTATCGGCCAGCCGGGTCGTGTAGGCTTGCAGCGGGCCGATGCCGCCCACCAGCGACCGGAACAGCGGCGTCATCAGGAAAACGATGGGGATGCGGATAAGCACGCCGACGATGCTGACCATGAAGAACATCGTGAACTGCCGCCGCCGCGAGCGCGAGCGCGAGTCGGGGTACGTCCAGTGGCGATTCCAGTAGTAGTTGCTGCACACCGCGGCGACGAAGGAAATGGTCGAGGCGATGGACGGGCCGAGATGGGTGATGAAGTCGTCGCCGAAGCCTACACCGGTCAACAGGTTGTAGATCCACTGGCCGGGCAGCACCCAGTGATTGATGGGGCCAAGCAGCAGATTGAAGAAGCCAAAGTCAACCACAAAACCGATGGCCCCCACAATGAGGAATTTGACAAAGCGTTTGGCTTCCTTGGGCTTGACGCCCAGGCGGGTCGAAACCTGTTCCAGCGTTGTGATCATACGCATCATTTCTGACCGATCTTGTCCGGCGGCGAGCCGGCGGGAGGCGCAAGCCGCGGACTGGCGCGACGGATCGGTGTGGCGACTCCCCCTGCGGGCGCGGCCAGCAACTGCAACATGGCCAGCATCGCGCCCAAGTGAACGTAGATGTTATTCACATATAGTTTATCCACGAGGTGGTGGACTGCCAATGCCGCCCAGGCCGCCAATAACCCTATGGCCAGCCCACGCATTGGCCACGCCAGCCGCCGCGCCGTCCGCGCCGTCTGCCAGACGACGGCCAACCAGAACACGACGTAGGCCAGCAGCCCCGGCAAGCCAACCTCGGCCAGCAGGGTCAGGTAGTAGTTGTGGGCGTGGCCCAGGGCGTCGGACCAGTTGATGAGCGCGTAGGCGGGGTAGGCGGCCTCGTAGTTGCCGAAGCCCACGCCCGTCCAGAGGTTGTCGCGGGCCATGTCGACGGCCGCCTGCCAGTGGGCCAGTCGTTCCAGGACGGCAAAGTTCGCGGTGGTGATGTCCACGCCGCGCATGTCGCCCAGCGTGAACTGGCCGGCGAAGCCGCCCAGCCGGTCGGCGACAGACAGCGCCGGCCCAAAGCCCGCAGCCACACCCAGCATCAGCCCACCGCCAAGCACGACCGCGGCCAGCGACGCCACGACAACCCCGGCCAGCGGCCGCCGCGTGCTGAACAGCGCCAGTACGCCCGCGCCGGCCAGAAAGCCCAGCCATGCCCCGCGGCTCCAGGAGAAGACCAGCGCCAACGTCGCCGCGATGGCGCACAGGCCGACAAAGGCCAGCCATAGCCGGCCGCGCCAGGCCCGCAACGGGCTGTCCGGCTTGCGGCTGCCCACCATCAGCCCGATGGCCAGGCCGATGGCCGGCAACGCCGTCAGGTTCATGTAGCCGCCAAAGGGGTTGGGCTGCTCAAACGTGCCGTAGGCGCGATAGAAGCGGCCGAGGACGATGAAGTGCTCCGGCCCGTCGCCGCGCAGGCCGAACTGCCAGATGCCGATGAGCGCCTGCGACAGGCCAGCCAGCAACAGGAAGGCCAGAAGAAGATAGGCCGCGGGCATGGAGCCGGTCGGGCGGCGCGTCGGGTCGGCGGCCAGATCGACGACCAGCCAAACGACGAGGGCCATCTGGAGCCACTTGACCAGTTCGATCAATCCCAGGGCAACCGACGGCGCGTCGAGCAGCGACACGGCGGCCACGAGCACGAACAGCAACCAGGGCAGGTTCAGCGGCGTGAAGGGCACGACGAGGCGACGGCGCGCCAGGCAGGAACCCAGCCACGCCGCCAGTGTCAGCAGCAAAGCCAGCTGGCCAACGTCGAGTAGACTGCTGCCGAAGACGACGCTCTGCAGCGCCCCCCACGGGCCGAGCAGCAGCGCCAGGCCCAGCCCCACCAATGGCTGGATGAGCGCCAGAACGACAGCGGCCGTGCCCAGCACCAGCGCGGCCGCCAGCGGCAGCGGCAGCCGGGCAATAGCCAGCGCGGCCACGACGGCCACAACCGCCAGGCCGGCCCGCGCCGCCAACGGCCGGGCCTCGTGCGACAACTGCCGGATGGAGGTGATCAAATGCGTTGCCGGAAGTAGGCGATGGTCGCGGCCAGACCCTCATCGACCGGCACGCGCGGCTCCCAACCGAGCAGCGTGCGCGCGCGGGTGATGTCGGGACGGCGCACCTGTGGGTCATCTACGAAGCGGTCGTCGGTCGGCTCGATGCAGATGATCGGCGACCTGCTGCCCGACAGACGCACGATGCGCTCGGCCAGGTCTTGCACGGTGATCTCCGTATGCGGGTTGCCGATGTTGACCGGCTGGCTCTCGTCGGAGTGCAGCAGGCGGTAGATGCCCTCGATCAGGTCGGAGTAGTACTGGAAGGCCCGCGTTTGGACGCCGCGGCCGTAGACCGTCAACGGCTGGTCGGTCAGAGCCTGATAGATGAAGTTGGGCACAACACGGCCATCGTTGAGGCGCATGCGTGGCCCGTAGGTGTTGAAGATGCGCACGATGCGCGTCTCCAGCCCGTGAAAGCGATGGTAGGCCATCGTCATGGCCTCGGCGAAGCGCTTGGCCTCGTCGTAGACGCCGCGCGGGCCGATGGGATTGACGTTGCCCCAGTAAGTCTCCGGCTGGGGGTTCACCTGCGGATCGCCGTAGACCTCCGAGGTGGACGCCAGCAGGTAGCGCGCGCCCTTATGCTTGGCCAGGCCGAGCGTGTTGTGCGTGCCCAGCGAGCCGACTTTCAGTGTGGGGATGGGATGCTCCAGGTAATCGTTGGGGCTGGCCGGAGAGGCAAAGTGCAACACAGCGTCGAGCGGGCCATCCACGTAGATATAGTTGCTGACGTTATGCTTGATGAAGCTGAACCGCTCGTGCCCAAACAGATGGGCGATGTTGTCCATGTTGCCGGTAATGAGGTTGTCCATGCCGACGACGGTATGCCCTTCGGCGATGAATCGGTCGCACAGATGCGACCCCAGAAAACCGGCCGCGCCGGTGATGAGAACACGCATGTCATTCTCCAGTAAACAGGTAGCAGGCCACGAGGGCACTGAGGATACGGTCGCTGTGAGGCGACCGTATCGATGTCAAGCAGCGATTTTACCTGCGGTCGGGGGAGCCGGCGAATCCCATCCGCGCTTTCTTCGTATTCACCCCCATCGTCGTCTATAATCTTCTTCCATGACTGAAGTGACCAACACTGCCGCCGGCGCTGACATCCACGAGCGGCGTAAGGCCGACGCGGCCGGCCCCGAACCCGGCGCTGACATCCATGAACGGCGTAAGGCCGACGCGGCCGGCCCCGAACCCGGCAGCGACATCCACGAGCGGCGTAAGGCCGACCATATCCGCATCAATCTCGAAGAGGACGTCGCCTTCAAGGGTCTAACCACCGGCCTGGAGGCGTACTTCTTCATGCACCGCGCCCTGCCGGAATTGGACCTGGCCGCCGTGGACACCGGCGTCACGGTGCTGGGTAAGCGCCAGCGCACGCCGCTGCTTATCTCGTCGATGACCGGCGGCACGGCCCGCGCCCAGGCCATCAACCGCGAACTGGCCGCCGGGGCGCAGGCGGCGGGCATGGCTATGGGCCTCGGCTCCATGCGCGCGGCCATCGAAGACCCCTCGCTGGCGACCACCTACCAGGTGCGCGACGTGGCCCCCGACATCCTGCTCTTCGCCAATCTCGGCGCGGTGCAACTCAACTACCGCTACGGCATCGACCAGTGCCGCCGCGCCGTGGACATGATCGCCGCCGACGCGCTGATCCTGCACTTCAACGCCCTGCAAGAGGCCGTCCAGCCGGAGGGCGACGGCAACTTCGCCGGGCTGCTGGCCAAAGTAGAGGCCATCTGCCGGGCGCTGCCCGTGCCGGTCGTGGCCAAGGAGGTCGGCTGGGGCTTCGCCGCCCAGGACGCCCGCCGGCTAGCCGAGGCCGGCGTGGCCGCCATCGACGTGGCCGGCGCGGGCGGCACGTCGTGGAGCCAGGTGGAGATGCACCGCGCGCCGAGCGCTCGCCACGCGCGTGTGGCCGGGGCCTTCATCGACTGGGGCATCCCCACGGCCGTGTCACTGCGCTACTGCCGCCAGGCCGCGCCCGACCTGCCCATCTTCGCCAGCGGCGGCATCAAGGACGGCATCGACGTGGCCAAGTGCATCGCCCTGGGCGCGTCGCTCGTTGGTCTGGCGGGCGAATTCCTGCGCGCCGCCGACCGCGACGGCGCGGCCGGCGTCATCGAACTGGCCGAGACGATCACCGCTGAGTTGCGCGTGGCCATGTTCTGCGCCGGCGCGGGCAATATCGCCGCGCTGGGGCAGACGCCTCTCCACACCCATTTCTAGCCGGCAAGCGGCCGGGAGCACGAACCATGACTACAGACCTGGAACGCCTGAGCGCCGACTTCCTGCCGGCCGTCGAGGCCGAGATGCGCGCTGTCCTGCGCGCCGACGGCACGGCCGGCGCCGATCCCTTCTACGGGATGATCCACTATCATATGGGCTGGGCCGACGAAGCCCTGCGACCGGCCGGCGGCAACAGCGGCAAGCGCATCCGTCCCATTCTCTGCCTGCTGGCCTGCGCCGCCGCCGGCGGCGACTGGCGGCAGGCCCTCCCCGCCGCGGCGGCCGTCGAGATCGTCCACAATTTCTCCCTCGTCCATGACGACATCGAAGACCAAAGCCCCACCCGCCGCGGCCGGGCAACCCTGTGGACGCTGCAAGGCGAAGCGCAGGCCATCAATACCGGTGACGCCATGTTCGCCCTGGCCCATCTGGCGCTGAGCCGGCTGGCCGAGCGCGACGTGGCCGCGGGGATCGTCGTGCGCGCCCTGCGACGCTTCGACGAGACCTGCGTCGCCCTGACCCGCGGCCAATACACCGACATGCACTTCGAGACGCGGGAACAGGTGACGGTGGACGAGTATGTGGCCATGATCACCGGCAAGACGGCCGTGCTGCTGGCCCACTCGGCCGAGTTGGGTGCGCTGGTGGCCGGAGCCGACGCCGCGCGCGTGGCTCACTTCGCCGACTTCGGTCTGAACCTCGGTCTGGCCTTCCAGGCGCAAGACGACCTGCTGGGCATCTGGGGCGACGAGCAGCTCATCGGCAAGTCGGTCAGCACCGACATCGCCACGCGCAAGAAGACGCTGCCCGTGCTCTATGGGCTGGAGCGCAGCGAGCCGCTGCGGGCGCTCTACGCCGGCGGCGCGGCCGACGACGCGGCCGATTTCGTCGCCCAGGTCGTGCCCCTGCTCGACACAACCGGCGCGCGGGCGTACACGGCCGAGCGCGTGGCCGCCTACAGCGACAAGGCCCTCGTCCATCTCGCGGCGGCGCAGCCCCAGGAGCCGGCCGCCGCGGCCCTCTACCAGTTGACCGACATGCTGCTCCGCCGCGATTTCTAGGCCGCCACTCCCCCGACAGAAATAAAAAGAGACCGGTCGGCAGTCAACCGACCGGTCTCTCGCTAGACACTCAGTCCGAACCGACGCTAGTCGCCCGGTTCTTCCCAGTCTTCCTCATCCACATCGACCACTTCGGTCTCGTCGTCCTCGTCATCTTCCTCGTCGTCGTCGCCCCAATCTTCCTCTTCGTCCCAGACGCTCTCGGTTTCCTCGGCGTCCTCGAAGTCGCTGACCAGGGCCAGGCGCGAGGCGTCGGCCGCGGCGGCGGCGATGGCGGCCAGGATTTCGTCGTCGGTGTCGTCATCGATCAGGGCGCTGCTGGTCAGTCGCGTGGCCCCGCCATCGCCCTCGAAGAGGACGCCCTCCGGCAACGCCTCAGCCTCTTCTTCGCCGACGCGGAAGCCCGTGCCGGCCGGGATGAGCTTGCCGATGATGACATTCTCCTTCAGGCCGATGAGGCGGTCTTCCTTGCCGGCGATAGCCGCTCCGGCCAGCACCTTGATGGTGTGCTGGAACGAGCTGGCCGACAGGAAGCTGTCGGTGTTGAGCGACGCCTTGGTAATACCCAGTAGCACCGGCTCCGCCTGCGCGGGCTGGCCCCCTTCGGCGATAACCTCTTCGTTCCTCTCCTGAAAGACCGGCGCTTCGATCAGGTCGCCGGGCAGCATATCGGTGTCGCCAGAATCGGTGACCGACACTTTGCTCAGCATCTTGCGGATGATGACCTCGAAGTGCTTGTCGTGGATGTTCTGGCCCTGCGGCCGGTAGACCTGCTGGACTTCGCGCAACAGATATTGCGTCACCGCGTCGCGCCCCAGAATCTCCAGGATGCGGTGCGGGTTGCGCGAACCTTCGGTCAACTGGTCGCCGGCGTTGACCCGCTGGCCATCGCTGATGAGCATACGCACGCCGGCGGCAATCTCGTAGTCGCGCTCCTCGCGGCTCTCCCAGGTGACGCGCAGGCCGTTCTCGTCGATGGTGACGCGACCGGGATGGCGAGCGTGAATGATCTCGTCGCCGCTCTCGGCCAGCGTCTCGCCAACGGCCACTTGCTGGTTGTTCTCCACCAGCACCGACCAGCCGGCCGGCACTTCGTAGACGTCATCGACCAGCTTGCTATCGGTGATGAACGCGTGGCGGACGTTGTCGATGACGCGAATACTGGCAACGCCGCCGATCTCGGTCATGACTGCCTCGCCCTTGGGCCGCTGGCGCGCCTCGAACAGCTCTTCGACGCGCGGCAAACCCTGGGTGATGTCGCCGCCGGCCGACGCCGTGCCACCGGTATGGAACGTGCGCAGCGTCAGCTGCGTGCCCGGCTCGCCGATGGACTGTGCGGCGACGATGCCGACGGCCACGCCCAGATCAACCGGCTTGCCGCGGGCCAGGTCGGTGCCATAGCACTTGCGGCAGATGCCCAGACGCAGTTCGCAGGTCATCGGCGAGAAGACGTAGACCTCTTCCACACCCAATGCATCCACGGCCTCGGCCAGCTCGCCGGTGAAGTACTCGTCCTGGGCGATGACGATCTCGCCCGTGGCCGGGTCAGAAACCGTCGCCGCCGACACGCGACCGATGAGACGTTCGGCCAGCGTCTGCTTGCCGAAGTTGTCGACGCGGCGAACGTAGATGCCCTTGTTCGTGCCGCAGTCCTCTTCCATGATGATGATGTCCTGGG
>JAIBAS010000272.1 GCA_019695075.1 Promineifilum sp.
TACCCACTCCGCCCGCCGGCCGGCGCGTTTGCCGGCGACGCCAGAGGCCGCGCTAGAACGTGAAGCCGCCCCGCAGGCGGATGACGCCGAAGAAGACCAGCAGCAGCGACAGCACCACCAGCAAGAGCTGATTGCGGTACTTGGTCGCCGAATCGGTCGACTTCCGCCACATGGCCGTCATGTGCCCGGCGATGACCGCCAGCAGCATCGTCGTGGCGTGTTCCAGCCGCGGCCCACTGAAGCCACCGTTAAACAACAACAGGATGAGACCCAATAGGACGTTGATGTCAAGCAGGATGGTATAGGCGGTCAGTAGACTTCGGTCGAGCGACGTATACCCCCGCCGGCCCAGCCAGCCGATGGCGAACTTGATAATGATGACGACAGCGAGAATGGCGACCAGCCAGCGTACTTCGCCGTGGATGGTCATAAACGTATTCATAAGATGTGAACTCCTTTATTGGCGAGCGAGCCGCGGCCGCCCGGCCGCGGTCTCTACTCTTCTTCTTTATCTGTCTCCGACTCGCGCCCGCCGGCCTTGTGGGTCTTGTGGCTGGGGAACTCCACCTTGGCCCGCAGCACGGCCAGGCGGTCGATGTCGAGGACGGTAAAACGAACGTCACGCAGGGTGACGGTGTCGCCGGTCAGCGGCGGTCGGCCCAGTAGGGCGACGATCAGCCCGCCGACGGTCTCCACGTCGGGCAGGTCGTCGGCTTCGCCCAGGAAGACCTCTTCGGCCAGGTCATCGAGCAGGTAGTCGCCGGCCACGTCGAGCACACCCCGGCCCAACTCCACGCGCGGCTCGCGCTCCTGGTCGAACTCGTCGCGCACCTCGCCGACGACCTCCTCGACCAGGTCTTCCAGCGTCACCACGCCGGCCAGCCCGCCGAACTCGTCGCGCACAACGGCCATATGCAGTTTCTGCTTCTTGAAGGCAGCCAGCAGCCGGTCAACGCGGTAGTCTTCCGGGACTTCCGGGGCGGTGCGCAGGATGAGGCGCAGGTCGAACGGGCCGTTGGGCCGCAGCGTCAGCCGCAGCAGGTCCTTCAGGTGCAGGATGCCGACGATATGGTCGAGATCGTTCTCGTAGACGGGGAAGCGGCTGTGGCGGCTCTCGGTGACGATGCGGATCAGTTCGTCCTGCGGCCAGCGCGCGTCAAGGGCCTGCATGCGCCGGCGCGGGGTCATCACCTGGCCGACGGTGCGCTCGCTGAAGTCGAAGATGTTGCGGATGAACTCCTGTTCCTCATCTTCGATCAGCCCGCCCTCGGCGCTCTCGGCGACGATTAGCTCCAGTTCCTCGGCCGCCACCAGCCGCTCCTCGCCGTGGGCCGGCGGGATGCGCAGCAGGCGCAACAGCCGGTTGCCGATGGCGTTGAGCGCGTGTACCGGGTACTTGAGCACGCCGCCGGTGAAGCGCATCAGCGGGTCGAGGCGGATGGCCATCGACGAGGCGTTGGACAGCGCCAGCGCCTTGGGCACCATCTCGCCGACAACGACGTGGAGATAGGTCATCAGCGACAGGGCAACGATGTAGCCGATGGTGGCCGTCGTCGCCGGGGTGAAGCCGCCGAACCTCTCCAGGTACGGCTCGATGAAATGGCTGATGGCCGGCTCGCCATACATGGCCAGCCCCAGCGAGGCCAGGGTGATACCCAGTTGGGCTGTGGCGATGTAGTGATCGAGCCGCGGACGCAGTTCCAGCACTTGCAGGACGTTGCCGGCGACGGCGTTGCCCTCGTCGGCCATCTGCTCCATCTGCGTGTCGCGCACGCCGATGATAGCGAATTCGGCGGCCACGAAAACGCCGTTGATGATCACCAGCACGAAGATAACGCTCATCGGCACGATGAGCGCCGTGAACGACGGTAGCGATTCGCCCGCGGCCGCGGCGGCCAGAAAGAGGCTCACGCCCGGCAAACCGAGGAGGAGGAAGGCCAACTTAGTCATGCTCGGCGATATCCCACTCCGAAAAAGGCGAGTCGGCCTCGCGCGGCGGCAGCGTCAACGACACTTCGCCCACGCCCAGGTCTTCCATCGTCTCGACGCGGATAACGACCTCGGCGATACGCACTTCGTCGCCGGCCAGCGGCGGCCGGCCCAACTGGCTGAAGACGAGGCCGCTGAGCGTGTCCGCGCCTTCCTCCGGCAACTCTAGCTCCAGATACTCGTTGACATCGCCCACCAGCAAGTCGCCGCGCAGATAGATGCGCCCCTCCTTGTCGCGAGCGATGGCGGCCATCTCGTCGTCGAACTCGTCCTGTAGCTCGCCGAAGATCTCCTCAATGAGGTCTTCCAGCGTCAGCAGCCCGGCCGTGCCGCCGAACTCGTCGAAGACGATGGCCAGATAGCCGTGGCCCTCCTCCAGCCGGTCCCAGACCTCGCCCGCGGGCAACGTCTCCGGCACGAAGACCACCTCACGCACGGCGGCGGTCATCTCCTGCTGGCCCTGGTGGTAGACGCGGAACACGTCCTTGACGTGGACAAAGCCAACGATATCGTCGATCGTCTCGCGGTAGAGGGGGATGCGCGAGTAACCCGCCTCGACGGCCAGTTGCATCAACTCCAGCGCGGTCGTTTCAATGGGCGCGGCGGTGATGCGCGTGCGGTGGATCATCACCTGGCGGGCGGTTAGCTCGCGCATGCGCAGGGCGTTGCGCAACAGGCGGCGCTCGTTGTCATCCAGCAGCCCGCCCTCGTAGCTCTCCGTCACCAGCAGTTCGATCTCTTCGGCCGAGTGCGCCCGGCCGGACGCCTGGTGGGTGTCCCGGCCGAACAGGCGCAGCAGCAGATTGGCGCTGCCGTTGAACAGCCAGATGGGCAAGGCGAAGAGCAGCAGGGAGATGCGCATGGGCCAGACAACGGCGCGGGCCATCCCTTCCGGGTTCTGGATAGCCAGCGACTTGGGCAACAACTCGCCCAGGATGACTTGCAGGGTGGTGATGACGAGCAGGACGCCGATGACCGCGATCGACTGGCCCAACCGCGCCGCCGTCGCCGGCGAGATGACGTTGCCCAGCAGGTTGCCCAGCGGCCCGGCCAGCCGCGTGGCGATGGCTCCCTGGGCATAGGCGCCCAGCACCAGCGACGAGATGGTAATGCCCACCTGGCAGGCGGCCACGTAGCGATCAAGCTTGCGGCTGTCCTCGATGTAGGGCAGCAGCATCCGCGCCAGCGAATCGCCCTGGGCGGCCATCTGGCCAATGCGCGTGCGGCGCGCGGCCACCGTGGCGAACTCCGCGCCGACGTAGAGCGCCGTCAGCAGCAGCATCAGGCCAATGGTGACGAAGGCGGTGAGGACGACGATCATGGCATCTCAGCGCCGGCGCGTGCCGCCCGCCTGCAGGCAACAATGCCGCGGCCAGGGCGCGGCCCGGTGGGTCGGCCCTGCCCCGCAGCCGATGCGGTGTTGTCGGTGGAGTCGTGGGGGCAAAGGTTCGGCGGCTCCGAATCGGGGTCGCTCAAGAGTGACATTCTCCCTGGCGACCGCGCGGGGGCGCGGCCAGGCTCTTCAATCCGCTGGTAGCCATTGATCCATCGTTGGGTGTCAGACGTAGGCAAGGGGACTCTCGCCGCTCAGTTGACAGAACGATTATAGTGACCGCCCGGTGAAAGTCAATCGCTCCCGACGTTCGTCGCGGTCTGGGCAACGCCCTGGCCGAAGTAGTCCACCTTCAACCGCCAGTCCGAGCGCCCCGGCCGGAGGATGACCTGGCGCGGCGTTGGCCCGGCGGTCGCGTGGTAGCGCTCCCGGATGTACCACTTTAGCGGCCGAATCTCGGCCAGGTGGTAGGCGAAACCCGGCCGCTCCGCGTTGTTCCACAGCACCAGCAGCGGCCCGTCATCGTCGCGGGCGATCTGGAAGCCGACGCCCTGGCTCACTTCCAGTAGCGCCCGCGCCTGTGTTGCGGTCAGATCGACGCCAAAGTCGGCCAGCAATTCCGGTCGGCCGGGCAGCCGGGCCAGCGGCTCGGCCAGAAAGCCCTTGACGACCGAATCGAGCCGGAACGACCCCAGCAGCCGCCGGCACGTTTCCTCGGTGCGGTCGCGCCGGGACAGGGCGGCGCTGATCGTCAGTTGCGCGCCCGCGCCGTCCAGTTGCAGCGGGGCCAGGTGCAGGGCCTCCCCCGTCGCGTCGTGGCTGAATTCCACCGCTCGCGTCTGGCCGTCGGTCAGCACTGTCACCGCCTCCGGCGCGGTCAGGCCGTGGACGTGGACGTGGACGCGCCGCCCGGCCGGCAGCAGCGACCGGTCGCCGGCGGCCGCGCCGAGCGTCAGCCGCAGTTGCCCGTCGTCCCAGCGCTGCTCAAAGCTGGACTGCACGAACGCGCCGCCCTTGTAGGCCGTCGTCTCGCCGTCGTCCTCATAGAGGGTGAAACGGCCATCGGCCCCGGCGAAGACGTGGACGTACAACTCCTCCGGGCAATCCACGCCGCCCCAGCCGACGCGCGGCCCCAACGGCACAATGGCCCCGGCGCGGGCGAAGACGGGGATGTCCTCCAGCGCGCCGTAGAGCGCGTGCCAGGCGTCGCCGCGATAGTGCTGCCCGGTGAAAAAGTGATACCAGTCGCCCGGCGGCAGCCAGACGACGGCGCGCGCCTGGCGCGTCTCCGCGTCGGCCGGCGACAGGAACGGGGCAACGACGAGATCGCCGAAGAGATACTGGTTCGGGCAGGCGTAGGCGGCGGTGTGGTCGGGGTGGTCGTGGTACATCGGTCGCACCGGCGCGACGGCCTCCGTCTCATCTCGCCGCGAAAGGGTATAGAGGTAGGGGATGAGCGCGTGGCGCAGTTGCATGGCGTCGCGGGTGACACGCAATACCTCGGCATCGTAGCCCCACGGCCGCCGCTCGTGGAACGGGTTATTGGTGCTGTGCAGCCGGAAGATGGGGCTGAAGACGCCGAACTGCACCCAGCGGGCGAACAACTCGCCGTCTTCGACGCCGCGCATGTGGCCGCCGATGTCGTGGCTCCACCAGCCATAGGCGACATTGGCCGCCGTGGTCGTCATGTACGGCTGGAAGGCCAGCGACGCCCAGGAGACGACCGTGTCGCCGGAGAAGCCGATGGGGTAGCGGTGGTTGCCCAGCCCGCCCCAGCGCGAGAAGATGAACGGCCGCTTGCCGTGGCGGCCCAGGTCGTGGAAGTGCAGGTGGTTGAGCCACCACAGCGGGTCAAGCCCGCCAAGGGCCGTCTCCGTGCCCTGCTGCCAGTCCATCCACCAGAAATCGACGCCGATGTCCTCCAGCGGGTGGTGGAGCACCTCGAAGTAGGCGTCGGCGAAGCGCGGGTTGGCGATGTCGAAGGGGATGGAGTGGCCGGCGCTCACGTCGATCGCCAGCCGCCGGCACATCTCGCCATAGGCAGCCTCGTGCGGGCGGATACCCAGCGCCGGGTGCAGGTTCAGCGCCGTCCGCAGCCCCTGCGCGTGCAGCCAGGCGATGAAGCCGGGCGGGTCGGGAAAGAGGGCGTGGTTCCAGGTGTAGCCCGTCCAACCGCTAATGCCCTCGCCGACGTCGACGAGATGCCAGTCCATGTCGATGATGCAGACCGACAGTGGCACATCGTGGGCGCGGAAGTCGTTCATCAGCGCTTGCAGGTCGGCATCCCTGTAGGCCCAGTAGCGGCTCCACCAATTCCCCAGCGCCCAGCGCGGCAGCAGCGGGGCGCGCCCGGAGAGGGTCGTGTAGTCGCGCAGAGCCGCCCGATAGTCACGGCCGTAACCCAGGAACGTGAGGTCGCGCGCCCCCGGTTCCGCCCGCGCGCGCAGCCAGCCGGCGTCGTCGAACACCAGCGTATGGCTGTCGTCGATGACCGCCCAGCCGTCGCGCGATAGCAGGCCGGGAGCGAGTGGCGTGGGGCCATCAACCATGTCCAGCGTGCGCGTTGTGCCGCGCAGATTGCCCGCGTCGGTGTCGCCGTAGCGCCACGTCGGCCCGTCGGGCAGCAGTGTCACGCTCAGCGTCGCCGGGGCGAACGCGCCGCCGCTGTAGCGCAGCCGCAGCGCGTCGGTGGTCAGCGTCAGGCCGTCGCCGTCGCGCCGCGCCTCGAAGGGCGGCACGGGCCGGCGGCGATGCCAGAACACCTGGCTGGGGCGATCCTCGAACGCGCCGCCGGGGCTGTATTCCATGCGAATGGCCCGCGGCGTCAGCACCGTGAAGCGCGCCGGTCCGGCAACGACGACGGCGGCCGGGTCGGCCGTCGCATCAAAAGCCACGCGGCCATAGGGCGGACGCGCGGCGAGAGTATCCTGTTGCGCCATAGTCATAGGCTCCATTATAGCCAGTCGCCAGAGGCTAAGGAATAGACCACCGGCGCTCTCGGCCGGCGCGGGCCGCGGCGCGTTATCGTTTGTCCTGTCTCTGACCTACACTATAATGGCCCCATGACTGCGACTGCCCTGCTCCTCATCGACGCCCAACGCAACATGTTCGAACCTGACCCGGTCTATCAGGGACCGGAGATACTCGCCCGCCTGCAAGACCTGGCCGCCCGGGCGCGGGCCGGCGGCGCGTTGGTCGTCTTCGTGCGCAACAACGGCCGCCCCGGCGACCCCGACCAGCCCAACACGCCCGGCTGGGAAGTCCACCCGGCGCTGGCCCCGGCGGCCAACGAGCCGGTCATCGACAAGCGCATCCCCGACGCCTTCTACCAGACGCGGCTGGGCGGCGTGCTGGCCGAGCGGGGCATCGGCCGGCTGGTCATCGCCGGCATGCAGACGGAGTACTGCATCGACACCACCGTCCGCCGCGCCCGCAGCCTCGACTACGACGTCGTTCTGGCCGCCGACGGCCACAGCACCTACCCCGGCGGGCTGACGGCCGCGCAGATCATCGCCCACCACAACGGCGTTCTGGCCGCGTTCGCCGAAGTGCGCCCGGCGGACGAAATCGACTTCGCCGCCGCGCCTGCGCCGGACATTCGCGCCGAGGGGCTGACCGCAGCCGATCTGGCCGCCATTCACACCGGGCTGGACGAGTGGCGCGTCTACGAGCAATGGCTGGCCACCGGCGAGGGCCACCCCTATTGGCCCCACACCCACCCCGCCCGCGTCAGCGACACACTCAAGGGCCTGTGGGACACGGGCTTCAAGCCCCGCGCCCGCTACACCGATCCGCCGCGCTGGGAGATGGGCGTCGCCCGCGCCTTCATGCAGCCGCTGGAGAACATCCCCCTGGTCTTCCGCCGCGCCTCGCTCCAGGCGGTCATCGGCGCGATGGATCACCTCCTGCAGAACCCGCGCAACCCGCTTTCGCCCCACATCAGCCAGATCGGCGAGCACGTCTGGCTCTATGACGCCCGCGACCTGCGTCTCGTCTACGTGCCCTCGGTCGTGCGCGACAAGGAGGGCCGCGAGCGCCACCACATCTTCCTGCTGTGGCTGGCCCCCGGCGTCCAGGTGCGCAACCCCTTCCTGCCATGACCGCTGCGCCGCTGCTGATCGCTTTCGTCAGTGACCTGATGTTCACGACGCGCATCGCCCGCGCGGCCGAGCACCTGGGCTACCGCGTCGAGTGGATCGAGACGGCCGCCGCGCTTGGCCCCGACGCCGACGCTCGCGCGGAGACGCCCGGCGAGCTGCTCCACGGCCGGACGGGGCGACTCTTCGAACAGGTGACGCGCGCCCAGCCGGCGCTGCTGCTGTTCGACCTGAACAACGCCGCCATCCCCTGGCGGGAGTGGATCGCCGCGCTGAAGTCGTCGGCGGCCACGCGACGCATCCCCGTCCTGTGCTTCGGCCCGCACGAGGACGTGGCCACGATGAACGCCGCCCGCGCCGCCGGGGCCGACGCCGTTCTGGCCCGGTCGCGCTTCACGGCCGACATGCCCGGCCTCTTCGCCCGCTACGCTCGCGTGCCCGACACGGCCGCCCTGGCCGACGCCTGCGCCGAGCCGCTGTCCGACCTGGCCCGCGCCGGCATCGAGCGCTTCAACGCCGGCGACTACTACCACGCCCACGATGCGCTGGAGGAGGCCTGGATGTTGGACCGCGGCGCAGGACGAGAGCTTTACCGCGGCCTGCTCCAGGTCGGTATCGCCTACTACCAGATCGGGCGCGGCAACTACCGCGGCGCAGTCAAGATGCTGCTGCGGGCGCGGCAATGGCTGGAGCCGCTGCTGGACGGGCGCATCCGCTCGGCCTTCTCGATGACCGAGCCCGAGGTCGCGTCCAGCGACGCCACCAACATCCGCTGCGAGATCCGGCGCGACGGTGAGCACTA
>JAIBAS010000095.1 GCA_019695075.1 Promineifilum sp.
CAGGCGCCGGTCCAGTTCCTTGAAGGGGGCGTCGTCAATGGTGTAGAGCGCCTTCTCCAGCAGCGGCGACGCGCGGCCGTTGTTGAGTTGGGCGATCTCGTCGCGCAGCCGTTCAATGCCGCCGGCGGCTTCGATGGCGTCGTTCTCCGTCTCGCGCAGGTTGGTGATGAGGCCCTGGAGGATGGTGGGATCGACCGTCCCGTCGCCGATCCGGTTGAGGTAGACGAGCAGCGCCTGAGCGTCTTCCAGCAGCCGGGCGAAGTGCTGCTCCAGCGGGTTGCTGGCCGGGATGTCCTTGATCGTGGCCTTGATCTTCTCAAGGGCTTCGGGGATGTCATTGAGCTTGATCCCGGCCACTTCGTGCAGCCAGCGCGCCAGGCCGTCGCCGGGCACGGCTTCAGTCTGGCGGACAACCTGTTGCAAGGTTCCGGCAAGATCGCGGATGCGCTTCTCCGACTCGGCGATCTGCCGGTCGTCGAGCCTGATCTTGCCCAGTTGGGCGTTGTTGAGCTTCCGCGCCTCTTCGGCCAGTTCCCGCGCGGCCAGAGAGGCATCGAGATACTGCTCGGTCAGCCGCCGCATCTCCGGGCTGGCGGCGATGCGCGGCGAGCTGATCCCCTTGATCGACTCGCCGATGGCCAGAGCTTTCTGGCTGACGTCCTCCAGGTTCTCCAGGAACTGCTTGAAACCCGTCGCGTCGTGGCGGCTGATGAGTTCGATCAGGAGTGATGCCATATCTCGATGAGGTCGGCGAGCTTCTTGGTGCGGATGTAGAACTCGTGGCCGCCGTCCTGGGCGATCTGCGCCAGCGACTTGCCATTCATCTCGGCCGCGTAATAGGCGTGGGTCATCAGGTCCAGCAGCGTCAGGTCCTGGTCAAGCAGCCCTCCCGAATCCGGCAGGGCGTGATAGATCTCCCGCAGGATGTACAGCTGCAGGGCGTAGTTCTGGGGGAAGGGCGGCGTGACGAGCGCTTTCTTACTCAGGAAGGCCTGGGCGGCTATCCAGTCGAAAGGAAAGCTGGCGGCTAACCCAGTCCCCCGTGGCCCGGCTCAGAAGGGCCACAAAAGCCATCGGCAGGCCGTTGAGGTCGGTGTTATCCGGCGTCAGCAGCGGCCGGACGCCATCGGTAAAGCCGTCCCACTTCTTCACCAGGCGCATGCCCAGGCTGGCGATGCTGAACGAGAAGGCCATCGGCGCTTCCTCCTCCTGGCCCGTCTCCGGGTTGAGCAGGGTGACGTAGACGCGGCCGTAATCGTCGGCCGGCTCGGCGTCGTCACCCTGCTCCTTGACGACCTGGTTCAGGTACGTGCGGTAGGCTTTGTAGGCGTGCTTGTCCATGACTTCGGGGAAGAGGATCGTCCCCTCGAAGCCCTCGACGGTTGAGGTGGCTTGGTTGCCGTCCAGGAAAGTGAAGTCCACGGTGTTGTTTCCTCCGGTGCGCCGCTATCAGGCGATGGTCTCGTCGTCGATGTCGCCACGAAGCGCGAACGTGTACAGGATGTCGCCGTTGCGCTGCAACGCGGGCGGCATGACGCGAAACAGCACGCCGACCAGCTTGAAGCGCCGGTTGCCGCTGTCGGCTCCGGCCGGGGCCCAGCGGATACCGATGGCCGAGTCGCCGTGGGCGGCCATGAGGGCTTCCTGGAGGTCCTTGCCGGCGATGGCCGTGTGACTACCGTGGCCTTCCGTGTACACGGCCGTGACGGTAACTTCATACGGCTGCTTCTCACCGGTGCTGGTGAAGACGGTGCCGTTCAGGACGGGCAGATTTGACGTGGTGTAGTCGCCGCCCGAAACGGCGACTTCGGTGATCTCACCCTGGATGGTGATCGTGTTCTGGGCGGTGAAGGTGCCGAGATTGGACAGGTCCAGTTCAACGACGGCATCGCTGATGGTGGGGATGTGACTTTGGGTTACGGCCATAGTGGTCTCCTGTAGGCTCTGCTGGGGTTTACAGGTCTATGGCCGATTGTAGAGGGGGCTGATGGTCGTTTTTGCCGGGGCACTGCTTCGGCGGACTGGGCTTTCTCTCAGTCAGAATGAGTTTGGAAATTGGCAGAAAACGGTGATTGAAAGAATGTCACGTTGTGTATAGGCGAAGTCGTCACAGCATACACATACATGACTCAACTGCGACGTTTTGTTGTAGAATGCACGATATGGAGGAAGGCCATGTCTAATCAACCGATCGCGGAAGAAGCCTCCAAACGCATACGGATGAGGCCTACAATTGAGGAGTGTGCTGTAGCAGTTCTGGAGAAGTCCGGCGGCCCTATGACGCTGATGGAGATATTCGACGGGGTTTTGAAGATGCGGCCTACCGGAGGAAAGACACCTCGTAACACTGTTTATTCGGTTCTTTACAAGAGCGAGAACATCGTTCGTCTAGGGAATGGAGTCTTTGATCTAAAAGAAAGACCAGAGAAGAAAGGATAGAACGTGACGAAGGTTTTTGAGACAGAAAACGCACGACTTGAGCTTGCAGATGCCTTCTTGGGGATGCAAACCATACCTGATAATGGCATCGATCTAGCAATTATAGATCCTCCTTATGGCGCTTCGACCAAAGCAAATTGGTCTTTGCCTGCAAACCATTCTCTTAATGGTTTTGGAGGACAGTGGAAACTGGCAGACCACGATTGGGATAATATAACTGGCTATGAAGCATGGAAGTTCACCGTTGCCCTGTTGGAGGAAATGAAGCGAATTATCAAGCCAACAGGATCTTTCTGGGTTCATGCTACTTATCACAATGCCGGGTTCGTGAATGTGGCTTGTCAAATGCTTGGGCTTGAAATCATCAATGAGGTTGTCTGGTTCAAGCGAAATGCCTTTCCAAACCTATCTGGGCGACGTCTAACCGCAAGCCACGAGACAATTTACTGGGTGCACACTGGACAAGGGAGACGAGAGTATCGCTTCAATTATGAGGAAACTAAACAGGCCAGATTTCCAGAGGACTTATTAAAGCAACCTGGTAAGCAACTTAGAACTGTATGGGATATTCCTAATAATAAGAGGCGTGAAGAAGCCAGATACGGGTCTCATCCAACACAAAAACCGCTTCGTTTGAGCGAGAGGCTTCTCTTGATTTCTGGGCTGAAACAAGGCCAACTCTTGGTCCCGTTTCTGGGAAGTGGTACAGAAGCTGTAGCCGGCATCAAGTACGGGATGAACGTAATCGGTTTTGAGAATGATTCTGTATTTTTTGATATTGCATGTCAAAGAGTGCGTGAAGTTGAAGACAGCCTAACTGCGCAGATCACCCTTCTATGAAGCCGTCCCATATCCAGCCAGTGATAAAGTGGACTGGAAGCAAGCGAACAATCGCCCCATTTGTGGGATCACTGATTCCATATACGCCTCGAGCTTTCGAGCCGTTCATTGGTGGTGGAGCGATTCTGCCGTTTCATAAAGCACCTTACATCACAGCAGGTGATGTAATTCCTGAGTTGATTGCATTGTGGGTGCTCATTAAAGAATCACCTGAAGAAGTTGCAGAGGGATATAAAGAGAGATGGGAGAGGCTTCAGTCGGAAGGCTATACGGCTTATTATGCGATAAGAAACAGTTTTAATGAAACGCGAAACCCAGTCGATCTCTTATTCCTAAGTCGCACCTGCGTCAACGGCCTGATACGATTTAATAGCAACGGCGACTTTAACAACTCCCTTCATCATACTCGTCCCGGCATCCTTCCCAGCAGGCTAAAGCAGATAATTGTTCAATGGAGTGGTTGGCTTACTAATGTGCGCTTTGTACATTCAGACTACCGTCACACTCTTTTAGCAGCTCGCCCAGGCGATTTTGTGTTTTTAGATCCCCCTTACGCTGGTACTGTTGGCAGGTATATGCCTCAGGAGTTTGATTTACTGGCCTTTTACGCGGAACTGGAAAGGCTTAATTCACTGGGTGTTAAGTGGGTAGTTACTTTAGATGGAGCGGCTGGTGGGCGTCAGTATGAAAGTGGAATTCCTGATGGGCTATATCTTGATAGGATGCTTATTCCCACAGGTAACTCCCCCTTTACCAAACTTATGGGCACGTCAATTGATGCAGTTTATGAATCAGTATATCTTAACTTCCAAGCGCCCCTCGAAGACTTGGCTGACCAGTTCAAAGATTGGGGCCAAATCTCTCGTTTCTGAACTGAGGAGAATATGTAGAGTGCTCCTGTTTGTGTTTGAAAATTCTACTCCGATGGCTAGATCTGTTTGCGCGCGGTCAAAGGTATGCTGTAGATCCATGAGAGATTCAAACCGAAATGCTGCAGCAGTAACAACTTCAATATCTGAGAGGTGTCGTTTCAGCTCAGACGTAAAAGGTCCCCAGGTTCCTGCACGCCCCGTACGAGTGATATTGGGATCTAACTTTAGAAGTTCAAAAAAGTAATTGGTAAGCCGCGGCCCTATTTCATTCTCTACGGTTCTTCCCCTATCTTTGGATTCAACGATCAGTATAACCTTTGGGAGTCTGCTTGCTATCCTCTGTTTAAACTGAAACAAGTGATCTGGCCTCTTGGAATGTGCTCCTGAAACCCTCGGCAGGCTTGTCCACCGAAACTCTAATTCTTCCTGTGGATCATAAATGGATATACCACTCCAATTCCCCCCTGGAGGGTTACAAAGACCTTCTGCAATGTAGGTTTCTTGTGAGGAAAATGCAAAATGTAGCAGGGCATCGACATCATGTTCCCCGAAAGCAATAGGACGAATAGGGTCGGTTCCTTGGACAATAGAGAGTCTTTGTCTGATCTGGCTGTTGGTTGCAAGCCTTCTCGCGGCGATGACTAGTCCTTGACTGCTCATCTTCATGGATGTCTGGCTATCCACGAGCACACCATTGCTAAGATTTAGTATAGCCTGCCACAGCCCATTAGTGTCTGCTAGGTTCCACATATCCCTTTCAAGTGACTCCCACATTGTTTCTTTTGCTGGCCCATAAACTATAGATAGCATCTCTACATGCTCCTCTCCTAACACCATTCTGAGCAGTGGTGGCAGTCCTCTATCGGGCCGTGAATCATCACCTCTTGGCTTGAATCCGGCGATCCAGCAAATGGCGAGTGGAGTCTCTGAACGCCCTACCCATTCTAAGAAGGCGGAACTTATTCTATTAGAGTAGAGGTTTGCAATTAATGTCTTAAGGTCCCCTCTATCTCTAGCGCTCAATATACAAAACGGCATTTCGCTTGAACAAACAGCGAAAGCTCTTCGCTCGAAGAACTGTCTCAATGTTTGAAGCGTATAGGTTGTGGGGATGCTTATCTTCTTTCTCCACGGTAGTTTTCTCTCAAGAAGCCATGCTGCTTTTCGCTCACCCTCTTGAAGTTCGGCAAGTATTTGCCATTCTGTGGGAGCGATAATATCGGTTTCCCTCTTTCTATTCTTCGCTAAGTACACTGTTGCGCCTAACGCCTTTTCTGCCAGGCGTTTCGCAGGAGCGTGTACCTCTCGTTTGAGCAGTATACCTTTTATAAACTCGAGCGCGTCTTCATTGCCAAAGAATTTGTCTAACTGGTCCCGATGCGGAGCTGGTGTTGAGGGGCTGGGGATATAGACAGGCATTGCTAATACTTCATATACCTGTCCCAATGATAAATAAGCAAACGGAACGATTGGATTCGGGAACCGAGAGGCCTTTATTTGGCGATCACTGTCTAATTCAACACCTCCCAATTCAGCATAGTACAGATAAGGAACATGAGATTCTGCACAACTTAAGGCTCTTCCACACCGTTGCCACGCATTATTACCTGCTGGTAACGCTCCGCTAAATTCAAAAGCGAGTAAAGGGGCTTCTTCCTCGTAGGCTCCTTGACGTACGATTTCCGTGACAATGGAATCGGGAGCCTCGCGAAGACGAGCTCCTCGCTGTTTCAAGATATTAATCGCGTCGTACGTTTTGTCCCAACGGCCGTATCCAGGAATAAGTTGCAAGCTAAACTGTGGTACCTGCTCGATTTGAACTGTGAAGCTTGGGGCAAAGAGTGGACTATCTGGGTTTATGATTAATTCTGCTTCTAGTGCGTTTGCCAACAGAATAGCTGTATCGTGACACTCTAAGACGTTATCCCCGTATATGTTCAGATTTCTCATCATGGGTTTCATCTAGTCCCTACTGGTAGTAGGAAATAGCTTGGGTGCGTTAGTCGTGGGATGTAGGAGGGAGCTCTAGTTTCTGATTCACGCGCCTTATCAGCTCGTGAGGTTCTTGACCAAGTGCTGCACAGATCCTGAAAACCACCTCTAACGATGGAGCCTTCAGACCTCTTTCGAGCTGACTTATATATGTCCGATGAATACCTGCTCTGTACGCAAGCTCTTCTTGTGAAAAACCTGCTTCTTGACGTACCCTACGGATCTCTTCGCCGAACACAACTGCTAAAGTCATTGCAGGAAACTGTCCAATTTATGTCAATATAGCAACTCTATTCTAGGTACATGTTACTAATGGTCTACAGACTATAGTATTCGTGTTGTCTCAAATAAGTGTTTATGAAATGCACCACGACGTTGTGTTCTCGAAGAACTACTCCAGCCAAAAGAAGCGATGCGGTGTTGTTATACGGCCAGGTCATACTGCTGCCGGTCGTCACAGCTAAATGGCGTCGATCTCAGCCGCTGTATGAAACACCTATGGGGTGAAATCCGGTCGAACCGTGTAGCCGCTCATACTTGTAATAGTTTTGACACGCGCACATTTCACGTCCGCGAAGCCCGAATATAGATATAGACCGCCCTCCAATTCGCCGCCCCCTCCGGCGCCCCCGGCTTAATACTCGGCCGCGGCGGCTCCATCCGGTTCCAGTGCGTTGCTCGGTGGGGAACAAGCGCGTTCCACACCGCCGCCTCCACCCCGTTAATCGCCCGCTCGGCCGCCTCCAGTTCGGCCGGCGTCCCGTTGTGGTAGAACGCGGCCATCAGGATGATGTCGTGATAGTTGTTGTTCTCGGCTGAGTCGGTCGGGATGCTGGTCGTCGCCGTGAGGCTCCCGATGCGCTTACCCGCCGTCGTCGCTGTTGGCTGCCAGCGGAACGGGTACAAGTTGTCCAGGTAGGCCGGCACGAGCACCGGCCCCAGCACGCCGTGAATCTCGTCGATGATGTCTTGGGCGTTCTCAACCGGCCGGAAGCCGATGGTCTTCATGACCCCTCCTGCTTGTAGATGGCGCGGATCAGCCCAATGAGTTCCGCCGTTGCGCCGGCCCTCTCAGCCGTCTGCACCACCTGCCGCAGCGTCCGCCCGCCGGCCTTGGCCCGCCGCACGGCCGCCTGCAACTGGCCGATGTCGCTGTTGTAGCCCGCGACGACGGCTGCCAGGTCGGCTTCGGGTTCGCTTTCCAGGATGAGCTTCGCCATCTCAATGCCTCATGTGGGGTGGGGAGCGTCGGCCGGCGACCGTTTTCCCCACCCTCACCGCTCATGGCCTATCGAACCAGGCAAGGGATGACTTCGCGGCTCATTGGCTCGCGTTCGCCGGGTTGGAACTCGGCGACGATATGGCTATACAGGTTCGGCGCGGCCGACCAGGCGACCAGCCCGTAGCCGCGGGCGTAGAAGTAGGTCTCGCGTGCCGTGCCGCCGATGGGCTTGTCCAGCCACCGCAGCTCAACCACGTCGTTCAGCAGAATGCCGCCGGCCAGGTAACTCGCGTGCCGCTTCACCAGTTGCAGCCACGTCCGCTGGCGCCCCTCCGTGTAGCCGGGCCCGGTGCGCTTGACGCAGCCGCGCTTGTAGTAGAAGGTGACCAGCGGATTGCGCTCGTAGATGTCGCCGGGCTTCATGATGCGCGGGCACCAGCGCGAGCCATAGCCACCGGGTTCATCGCGCAGCGTGTAGTAGGTGTCCTCGGAGAAGGATGTGTCCGTGCCCCGGTAGATGTACTGCCCGTCGGCCCACAACTCCTCCCACTGCCGGTTCTTCAAGTGGTAGAAGACGGCGCTGCCGTCGCCCTCGCGCAGCGTCTGCACCTGCTGGCTGTGGACGCCGTCGGGCCGCACGACCTTCATCTCGTATAGACGGCCGTCGCCCAGCAGGTAGGGCAGCAGGTCGATGCTGTCGGCCGCCGGCGCGGTCGCCTGCAGCGGCTTTAGGGGTACGCTCCTGACGTTTTGCCAGTCGCCGGTGCGGGCGTAGTAGATCGTCTCCACGCCGGTCCTGGCGTCAAGCCCCACTTCCAGCGTGTAGGCAACCCCGCTGTGGCTAGCCTGG
>JAIBAS010000125.1 GCA_019695075.1 Promineifilum sp.
CGGAGGCGGCCTGGGCGACGCTGGTGGGCGGGCAGCTGGCCCGGCGCTATGGCCTGCCCTATCGCGGCAGCGGCGGCCTGACCAGCAGCCAGACGGCCGACGCCCAGGCCACCTACGAGGCCCTCTGGTCGCTCTGGCCGGCGGTGCTGGGCCGGGCCAACCTGATCATGCACGCCGCCGGCTGGCTCGACGGCGGGCTGACCGTCTCCTTCGAGAAGTTCATCATCGACCTGGAGAACCTGGCCATGTTCGGCCATTTCCTGGAAGACTTCGCGCTCGACGACGATGCCCTGGCGCTGGACGCCATCGCCGCGGTCGGCCCCGGCGGCCACCACCTGGGCACGAGCCACACCGCAGCCCGCTACCGCACGGCCTTCTTCCCGGCCACACTGGCCGACCGGCAGGGCCACGACGCCTGGCTGGCCGGCGGCGGGCAGGACGCCGCCGCGCGGGCCAACCGCGTCTGGAAAGAGCTATTGGCCGCCTACGAACCGCCGCCACTCGACGCCGCCGCGGTCGAAGCGCTGGACGACTACATCGCTCGCCGCGCGCCCGAGCTGGCCGACGTCCGCCTGTACGAATGAGACCGCTGTCATGACCGACTACTTCGCCTACGACGAACTGACCTGGCCCGAAGTGGCCGCCCTGCGCCGCGACACGCCGCTGGTCATCCCCCTGGGCGCGGGCTACGACCTCGGCCGCCTGGCGGAGGCGCTGGGCGACCCGGCGCGCGTGGGGCTGCTGCCGGCCGTGCCCTATGGCTGGCCGGGCAGCGGCCTGGCCGTGCCCGAAGCCGCCTTCGGCCAGATGATGGCCAACCTGCTCGACAGTCTTCAGGACGACGGTTTCAGCCGCGTCTACGCCCTGCACCCGCAGGGGTTGGCCCTGGGTCTCGGCCCGCGGGCGCTCACCCAGCGCCACGACAGCCAACGCCCGGCCGCGCCGCCGCTGCCGGCCGACGCCGCGCGCGACAAGTGCGTCCTCGTGCCCATCGGCCACACGGAGCAACACGGCCACCACTTACCCCTGTCCACCGATACCCTCATCATCGACGCCATCGGCCGCGGCGCGGCGGCGCTTGAGCCTGACCTGGCCGTTTGCCTGCCCGCCTTCCCCTACGGGGCCAGCACCCACCGCGCCTCCTTCGCCGGCACGCTCAACGCCGGCGGGCGGGCGTTCGAGGATTTCTGGCTGGCGGTGGTCGATGCGCTCGTCGGCCGCGGCTTCCGGCTTCACTACCTGATGAGCGGCCACGGCGGCAACTGCTCCTTTCTGGTCAACGTGGTCAAATACGCCGGCGAGCGCCACCGGCGCATCTTCTGCGCCACGGCCTGGCTGCACACCAACGGCCACATCGCCGCGCCGGTGCTGATGGAGACTCGTCTCTCCGGCCGCGGCGGCATGGGCCACGCCGGCGAACTGGAGACGGCCATGATCCTGGCCTTGCGCCCCGACCTGACACACATGGCGCGCGTCATCGACGAGACCGACTTCGTGGCCACGGAGAGCTACTACATGGACTGGATCGAGGGCGGGGCGCTGGTGGCCAACCCACCGTGGGACGACGACACGGCCACGGGGGCCTATGGCGCGGGCAGCCTGGCCACGGCCGAGCATGGCCGCCTCTGGCTCGATGCGGCCATCGCCGAGAAGGCCGCCCACGTGCGCGAGATCCACGAGCAGTACCATCGCCGCGAGGAGCGGCGGGCTAGTGGTTATGGATTGTGGGACGCCAAGGCACGCACTGATTCAAGCCTGCCCTAGTAGAAGCAGATCACTCAACACATGAAGTTCAGTACGGGGTCTTTCTCGCGCAAGATTGGCCGGTCTATGTCGAAAGGTTTCACGTCGTAGCCCGTTTGCCCGTCGAGCACCAGGTCGCTGAGGATGCGGCCGATGAGCGCGGCGAACTTATAGGCGTGGCCCGCGCCGATGGCCACGGCGACGTTGGGCTGTTCCGGCAGCGTGCCCAACACGAAGTTGCGGTCGGGCGGCATGGTGTAGAGGCAAGTCTTGGTGTAAATGGCCGGGCCGAGCATGCCTGGCAGCACGCGGGCCAGGAACGCCTCCGTCCGCGCCAGCGTGGCCGCGTTGGGGGTGAAGGTGCGCGTCTCGGCCGTCACCCGCTCGCCGCCCACATCCTGTGCCGCCTTCGGCCCCGCCTCGCCAAAGACGGGGAAGCCATAAAACGACGGCTCGTCCATCCAGATCCACACCGGGAAACGGTCGGGCAGGAAGTCCTCGACGCGCGGGCTGTGGTAGTAGGTCACCTGCTCCTGCGTGATGGTCAGGTGCAGGCGGCGGCCGAAGTGGGCCAGCAGCGCGTTCGACCACGCCCCGGCGGCGATGATGAGCCGGCGGGCGCGATAGGCCACGCCGCCGGCGACCACCTCCAGCCCTTCGCCCCGCGGCCGCTCGCCAACGACGTGATTCGCGGCGGCGACATCGTCTCGCGACCCGCCTCTCAGCCCGTCGAACCCAAAACACCGGCTCCCCCCAATCCGCGCGATCCCTTCGA
>JAIBAS010000053.1 GCA_019695075.1 Promineifilum sp.
AACCGTCTGCGCCTCGGCTTCCAGCGCCGCGGCCTGCTCGGCCATGCCCGCGCCGGACGTCACGCCCTCGCGCTCCAGCAGCCGCTGGTTGCCGACCAGCACGCGCTGCCCATCAACCACAGCGACGATGCCGTGCCCGGCGACGGCCTCGAAGCGCTGCGGCGACGACAGGGCCAGCCCGCGCGCCTCGGCCGCCCGGACGATGGCCTCGCCCAGAGGGTGTTCGCTGCCGCGCTCGGCCGACGCGGCCAGTTGCAGGAGGTGATCAGTAGACAGTAGCCAGTCAGCAGTGGGCAGTGGCCAGTGGTCAGTGGCCAGTGGGCCGGCGTCATGCGGCGCGGCGGCCTGCGGCTCAGTGACCACGGCCGTCACGGCCGGCTGGCCGCGGGTGATCGTGCCCGTCTTGTCCAGCACGATGGCGTTCAGGCGATGGGCTTCCTCCAGCGCGGCGCTGTTCTTGAAGAGGATGCCCGCCTCGGCCCCCTTGCCGACGCCGACCATAATCGATGTCGGCGTGGCCAGGCCCATGGCGCACGGGCAGGCGATGACCAGCACGGCGATGAGCCGCAGCAGCGCGGGCACAAAGCCCGCCCCGGCCAGCAGCCAGATGACGAAGGTCACCACGGCCAACCCAATGACCGCGGGCACGAACCAGGCCGCCACGCGGTCGACGACGCGCTGGATGGGGGCCTTGCTGCCCTGGGCCGACTCAACCATGCGGATGATCTGCGCCAGGACGGTGTCGCGGCCGACCTTGCCCGCCTCGATGGTCAGCAGCCCCTGGCGGTTGACCGTCGCGCCGATGACGGCGTCGCCGGCGGCCTTGTCCACGGGCAGGCTCTCGCCGGTGATCATGCTCTCATCGACCGAAGAGCGGCCCTCCAGCACGTGGCCGTCTACCGGGATCTTCTCGCCCGGCCGCACCAGCACCCGGTCGCCGGGGACGACCTCGGCGATGGGGATGTCGCGCTCCACGCCGTCGCGGACGACGCGGGCGGTGCGCGGTTGCAGGCCCATCAGCTTCTTGATGGCCTCGCTGGTGCGCCCCTTGGCGCGCACTTCCAGCAGCTTGCCGGTGACGATGAGGGTGATGATGACAGCCGAGGTCTCGAAGTAGAGGTGATGGCCGATGGCGTGGCTGCCGGCGGTCTTGAACAGCAGCACGGCGACGCTGTAGAAGTAGGCCACGGATGAGCCGAGGGCGACGAGCACGTCCATGTTGGCGCTGCCGTTGCGCAGGCTCTTGAACGCGCCGGTGTAGTAGTCCCAACCGACGTAGAACTGCACCGGCGTGGCCAGGGCCAGGAACAGCCAATCGACCCACAGCGCGCCGGCCCAACTGCCCAGCAGCCCCAGGTCGCGGCCCATGCTCAACAGAAAGAGCGGCAGCGTGAAGAGCGCGCCGACCAGCAGCCGGCGCTTCTGGTGGGCGATCTCGGCCTCGCGGGCGGCGGCCTCGGCATCGACGGCTTCCTCGCCCTCGGCCGCCTCGACGACGTCGTAGCCCGCGGCGCGGACGGCGGCCACCAGGTCAGCCCGCGTCGTCGCGCCGGGTGCGTAGCGCACCGTGGCCCGCTCGCTGGCCAGATTCACGCTCGCGTCCACCACGCCGTCGGTCTTTTTCAGGCGGCGCTCGATGGTCGCGGCGCAGTTGGCGCAGGTCATGCCCAGCAGCGGCAGCTCGACCTCGGCCGTGGGCACGTCGTAGCCGGCGCGGCGAATGCGATCGATGACGTCGGCCGTCACCTGCGCGCCGCCGGCCACGTCGGGGTCATAGCTGACCGTGACGCGCTCAGAGGCGAAGTTGACCGCCGCGTCGGTGACGCCGGCGGCCTTTTTGGCGTTGCGTTCCACGGCAACCACGCAGTTGGCGCAGGTCATGCCAACAACGGGCAGCGTTACTTGCTTGTCAGACATTTTACCTCAGGGGGAAAAGGCCCCTTGCGCCGGGGGCGGACGGCCGATGGGCCGCCCGCCTGTCCCCGGCAATGGTCGCAACGGCGCAACGCCATTGCGGGTCGCAACGGCGCAACGCCATTGCGGGTCGCCGCGGCACAGCTTGCGCGGCGCGGACGCGCTAATTGAGCGTGATCAGCCCTTCGGGCGGGTAGTTGATCTCCACCAGGGTCTGGCGGATCTTCTCCCAGGTCGCCGGCTCCGTCCAGTTGACGGTGACCAGCTGCGTGTCCTTGTCGGCCTGCACCGACTGGACGCCGGGCAGCTCGCTGACTTCCATCTTGATGGTGTGGACGCAGTGGTTGCAGCTAATCGCCGGCACTTTGAAGGTCTTGGAATCCATATCGCTTCTCCTTATATATAGGTAGGTTACTTCCTGACGGCAAACACGCTGGTGATCTCGCGCAGCATCCGTTCGCGCTCCTCGGCGTCGTCGCCCTGGATGGCGGTGGTGACGCAGGTGCGCAGGTGGTTATCCAGCAGCAGGGTGCTGACCTTGCTGAGCGCGGCCTGGACGGCCTGAATCTGCTGGATGACGTCGATGCAATAGGCGTCGTCGGCCAGCATGCGCTCGATGCCATGCAGATGGCCGGCGGCGCTGGCGACGCGGCGGATGGCGTCTTGTTGGGTGTGGGTGTTCATCAGGGCGCTGCCTCTCTTCTAACCCCTACCCCCTGGGGGGGGGGGGTCAACAAAGCGTATTGTACTTACTTGTGGGCCGCTTGTCAACTGGTAGAGTCAGCTTACCAGGGCAACCGCATAAAGTGATGGCACGCTGATTTTCGCTGAGAAGAGCGCAGATTTTCGCTGAAAGAGGTGTTCTGGCAGCGGAAATCAGCGTGGCATCAGCGTCCATCAGCGTGCCTTTCTTCTGTACATCAGGGTCGTCTCTTCACACATCCCCAACAATGTCCTAACAATTCGGCGCTACGATGGCGGCGATAAACAAGTTATTCACATCCATCCAAGGAGTTGAAGATGAATTCAAAACGCTTTCTGTTTGTGCTCTGCCTGATGGCGGCCGTGGCCCTGTTGGCGGCCTGTGGGCAGACGACATCGACCACGGACGAGACGACGCCAACGGCAACCACCGCGGCGCAATCCGGCGCGACCGACGCGGCGTCGGGCGCGACCGGCACCGCGTCCCTCGCCTTCGATAACAGCGCCTGGAACTACGACGCCGACAATGATGTCTACTGGCAGATCGGCGTCCAATACGTCACCAACCCGGCCACGCTGGAGTACGAAACGCTGGGCATTTACGTGCCGGGGGCCTACGTTGCCGCGACCGATAACGGCGACGGAACCTACACCCTGACCGTCAACGACGCCGGCACGGTCAACGGCTACACCGCGGCGACCGCGCCGATTGTCTTCCCGGTCAATACGCCCGGCTACTCGGCGCAGGCGGCCCCGACCAGCTACAGCTACGATGAGGTCGCCAGCTACTTGCAGGCCGGGTTCATCTACGTGCAGGCCGGTCTGCGCGGGCGCAACAACGGCTACGACGACGCCGGCAACCTGCTCTATAGCGGCGGCGCGCCGTGGGGCGTCACCGATCTGAAGGCCGCCGTGCGCTACGTCCGCTATAACGCGGGCGTCTTGCCGGGCAACACCGACAGCGTCTTCGTCTTCGGCATGAGCGGCGGCGGCGCGCAGAGCACGGTGATGGGCGCGAGCGGCGACAGCGAACTCTATACTCCCTACCTGGAGGCCATCGGCGCGGCCATGACCGACGCCAATGGCGTGGCCATCAGCGACGCCATCAGCGGCGTCATGGCCTGGTGTCCGATCACCAGCCTCGACTACGCCGACGAAGCCTACGAGTGGAACATGGGCCAGTATGCCACCACCGGCACACGCGCCGACGGCACGTGGACGGCGGCTCTGTCCGACGACATGGCCGAAGCCTACGCGGCCTACATCAACGCCGCCGGCCTGACCGATGAGAACGGCAACGTCCTGACGCTGGAGCCGTCGGACAGCGGCATCTACGCCGCCGGCAGCTACTATGACTACCTGCTGGCCGTGGTGCAGCAGTCGCTGAACAACTTCCTGGCCGACACGACCTTCCCCTATACCCCCAGCGCGGGCGGCGGCTTCATGGGCGGCGGCCCTGGTGGCGGCACGCCGCCGGAAGGGGGCACGCCGCCGGAAGGCATGACGCCGCCATCCGATGCGACCGGCACGGCCGCGACCGACGCCAATGCGACAGCCGACACGACCGCCTCGACCAGCACAGAGACCACGTCCACGACCTATGAGACGGCCCAGGACTACATCGACTCGCTCAACGCGACGACGCAATGGGTGACCTATGACGCCGCGAGCAACACGGCGACGATCACCAGCTTGGCCGACTTCGCCACCTACGCCAAGACGGCCACCAAGGACGTGCCCGCCTTTGACGACCTCAATCGCAGCCAGGCCGAGAACTACGTCTTCGGCAACGACGAGAGCGACGCGCTCCACTTCGACAGCGGCGTGGCCGAGCTGCTGGCGGCGAACCAGGACGAGTACGCGACCTACACCGATTGGGACGCGGCCGTCGTCGAAGCCTACGCGACGGACTTGCAGGCGGTCGACGCGCTGGGCAACGGCATCGAATACCGCATGAATATGTACAACCCGATGTACTACCTGCTGGCCTCCTATGAGGGCTACGGCACATCCACGCCGGCGACCTACTGGCGCATTCGCACCGGCATCGAGCAGGGCGACACGGCCTCGACCGTCGAGGTGAACCTGGCCCTGGCGTTGCAAGCCTACGACGGCGTGCAGGCCGTAGACTTCGCCACCGTCTGGGCGCAGGGCCACACGACGGCCGAGCGCAGCGGCGACAGCACCACGAACTTCATCGCCTGGGTGAATGAGATGGTTGGGCAATAGTCGTTAGCGAGACTTAGCCGGACGCAGTCAGACCTCAGAGGGCTCAGAAGACCTCTGAGGTCTGGGCTGTGGCGTTTGACTGAAGCCTCCTATCTCCACGGGAGGCTTTTTGTCGGCGGGAAGGGCGCAAAGGCGTGGCTTGCACCTGCCGCCGCGGCGATTATAATGAAAATATCCCAGGGCGGTGCGCGCCTGTGGCCGCCCTTTTTTGGTTGGAGGAGCCGCCATGCATTGCCGCGCCCATCGTTTGCCCCTTGCGCTGGCCCTTGTTCCCGTTTTCGCCTGTGTCCTTCTGCCGGCCGCCTCGCCCCTCGGCGCGGCTGAGCCGGACCCAACCGCCCCAACCCGCCCCTACGTCGAACCGCTACCGCCGCCGGCCGCGCCCGATGGGGTCGCGCCGGCTGATGAGCCATCGCCCCGCGCCGCGACCGGGCCGCTCTGGCCCTGGGCCAAAATGGTCTACCAATCAGCCCAATACAGCGACAACTGGGAGATCGTCATCAGCAACGACGATGGCAGCGCGCCGATACGCCTCACGTATCACCCCGCGTCCGACGTCCAACCCGATCTGTCCCGCGGCGGACAGCAGATCGTCTTCGCCTCCAACCGCGACGGTCTTGACCTTGAACTCTACGTCATGAACGCCGACGGCAGCGGCCTGCGCCAGCTGACGTTCAACAACAAGGACGACGCTCGCCCGGTCTGGTCGCCCGACGGCCGGCGCATCGCCTTTCAATCGTACCGCTGGGGGCGCGCCGAGGTTCTCGTCATCAACGCCGACGGCAGCGGCGAGCAGCGGTTGACCGTCCACGACAGCTATGACGGCGACCCCACCTGGTCACCCGACGGCACGCAGATCGCCTTCTGCTCCTACAGCGACGACGAGGTTCCGGCCATCTTCGTCATGCCCTCCGCCGGCGGCCCGGCGACACGTATCTCGACCATCGAGAGCAGTTGCGACCCTGTCTGGTCGCCCGACGGTAGCCGCATCGCCTTCGATGCTTCGCCCGGCCCCAGCACTTTCTTTGACCCCTGGGTCATGAACGCCGACGGCAGCGCGCCGCGTCTTGTCTACGATAGCAGTGTTGATGTCTGGACTCATAGTTGGTCACCCGACGGGCGCTACATCGCCTTCTCGGGGCTGAATTATGTAGAGTGGCACGGCGACTTGTATCTGACCGCCACCTACGCCTCGGCCGTGCCGGTGGACGAGCCCTTCTGGGAAATAACCACGCTCGTCCACTCCGACCGCGTCATGTGGCCGTCGCTGGCGACGCTGGACACAACAGCGCCCATGCCCGCCTTTGCGCCGTTGCCGGCGTTCGCGCGGACGAGCGGCTATGGGCTGGCCTGGGCGGCGACGGATTCTGGCGGCTCCGGCGTGGCTACCTACGACATCGAGACGCGCACCGCCACGACATCATGGGCGCGCCTGCTGACGGGCACAGCTGCCACCAGCCAGGCACGCACCGGCGCGCCGGGGCTGGTGGAGTACCGCATTCGCGCCCGCGACCAGGCCTTCAACACCTCAGCCTGGCCGGCTGGCGCCAGCGTCGCCACCCGCCTCTTTGCGGCGACGCTGAGCGGGCGCATTACCGACAACCGCGGCGTTGGGCTGCCGGACATCACGCCGACCATCGCGCCGTGGACGGTGACCAATGAGGCGACCGGCAACGGCGACTATCTGGCCCGGCTCAGCGCTTTGGGCAACCACTCGCTGAAACTCGACCGCGCCGGCTACGCCTGGGTGCCGCCGACGACGCGGGCGATCTCCGCCGACGCGACGCAGACGTACTATCTGCCCCCGGCTAACAACGCTATCCGCAACGCGAACTTCGAGTCCGTCGCTGGCGGGCTTGATCAGTGGACGGTCGGCGGGGCGCTGCCGGTAACGGTGACGAGTGACGCCGTCTCGACCGGCGATCGGGCCGTGTCGCTCGGCCGCTCCTGCGCTCAGTCATGCCTAGCCGAGGTGGGCACGCTGCAAGACGAGTATGAAGGGGCGCAAATCGCCGTTGACAGCCGCGGCGGCTTGCACCTCACCTATCGGTCCGACCAGGGCGGCCGCTATCGCTTTCGTCCGGCCGGCGGAGTGTGGTCGACGCCGACGCCCATCCTCGACGGCCTCACTCCATTAATACTGACCATCGACGCGGCTGATACGCTGCACGCCATCATCAGCAGCGGCGACATAGCCGTCTGCTATAGCCGCAAACCCATTGGCAGCGCGTGGTCGCCCTGCGAGGAAGCGCCGCTAGTGCAGGGCGGCCATGGCTTGCTGGTCGATGGCCACGGGGTCCTGCACGTGCTGGCGAATTACGACTACATTCAGCGCTCGGCCGACGGCGTGTGGCGTCTGATTCCACTCCCCAAAGACACTCACCTGCTCCACTTCGCCCTCGGCAGCGACGGCAACGTCCATTTTGTGATGAAGATAAGCTCAGACGACGGCATTGCCATTCCTGAACGCATTGTCCATCGGGTCATCTTCCCCGGTGGTGTCTGGGGACCGGAGACGGTGATCTATCGCGCCGCGGACTACTACGAGAGCACGCCGACCGTGGTCGGGTTGGCCGCGGACACGTTCGGCCGGCTCTTCGTCTTGGCGCGCAGCTATAGCTATCCCTATGACTTGCTATACGCCTACCGCCAGCCAGATGGCCAGTGGACGCCGTTTAGCCTGATCGCTGCCAACGTCGGTGAAGAGAATTCGGTCGCCATCGACAACCGCGGGATGATTCACCTCATCTTCAATTTTCCAGGCCGGACCGTCTACACCCACGCGATGCCCGGCCAGCCCTGGTCGACGCCGATCACGCTGGGTGACAACTACGCGGCTCTACCACTGCTGGTGGTCGGCCCAGACGATTCGCTGTTTGGTGTCGTTCCCGAAATCATCGATTACCACTTTGTGTTGAAACAGTTGGCGAGCGCGCCGGCCGGGCAGGCGGGCGTTGCCACGCTCTCGCAGCAGGTCGCCATCCCCGCCACCATGAGCCACCCGACGCTGTCCTTCATGAAGCGCGTCCTGGGCAACGGCGACGGCGGCGCGACGGTGGTCGCGCGCCTCCAGGAAGGCGGCAACCCGCCGCAGAGCTTCCCCATCGCCGGCGATGCCCGCTGGTCGTTGGGCTGGCTCGACCTATCGGCGTGGGCGGGCAAGACGGTGACGGTCACCTTCGCCGTTGAGCAACCGGCCGACGCCCCGCCGGCGCAGCTCTTCCTCGATGCTGTCACCCTCGGCTCGGCCAGCCCGCAACTCTGGGCGCAAGTGCGCTCGCCGGTGCAAGCGCAGCCGGGGGCGACGGCCACGGGTGTGCTGGCCTTCGGCAACCGCGGCGCGGCCGACGCCGCCGACGCCG